>JACCVB010000130.1 GCA_013698385.1 Chloroflexota bacterium | reverse complement strand
TCACTCCACCAGCCGACGTGGGCGAGCACGTCCTTGCGGGTCCAGCCATCCATATCCGGGAGCACTTCGGCCAGCGCCTCGTCGGTCAAGGCGCCGGCAGCGGCGGCGAGCGGCTCGTGGGCCGCCTGGATCTCGGCGAGGAAGATCTGCTTGCTCATCCCGGGAAGCATGAACGAGATCGTACGCAGGCGCCGACGGCCATTCGTCAGCCCCGCGCCGCCCAGTCGAGCACGCGCATCGCCCGGAGGGTGATCCAGCGACTCGGCTGGCCCTCGACTTCGTCCATGTCGACGTAGGATGCGCCCTCGTGGACCTTGTGGACCGGCCACCGGCCGTCGGCATCGCCCTGGTCGTTGACGATGCCGATGGCCTCGGCGACGTGCTCGTCGGGCGTGACCCCGGCGTCGCGCAGGTGATCGAGCGCCCGCAGGACGTCGTAGTGGTACCAGGGTGGGAACGCGAACCGAAGCCAGTCGGCGTCGATCACCTCGCCGGTCGACTTGCGACGGAAGAGCTTGCGCTCGAGCAAGTAGGCCTCGCCGCGCTCGCGCGCGTCAGCCACCGCAGTCGGGCCTCCGATCGCCCGCTCGTGCTCGAGCAGGCCCTCGAGGACGTTGATCGTGGTGCCCATGGACGACACCGTGGCGCCGTTCTCGACCTCGCAGTTCCAGCCACCATCCGGGAGCTGCTCAGCGAGGAGCCGGTCGACGAGCGGCGCCATGTCCATGCCGAAGTACGCGCCGGTCGCAACGACGGTGCCGTTGATGCACGGCTCGACCTCGCCCTCGAAGAACCGGTTGTCTGCCCAGGGCGTCGCGAAGTCCGGGTCTCTCCACGTGACGTGCTCGCGGACGAGCCCGACCGCGCGCCGGGCCTGTTCGCTCTCGGGATCGAGCCCCAGTCGGCGCAGGAGGTCCAGCACGTGGAACGTGTCCGTCCAGTCGTGTGACCAGGGCCTGCCGCCCCACTGGCCGTCGGGCGCCTGGAGCGCGAGCAGCCGAGCGCCCCAGCCCTCGGTCGCGACCCGTGCCCGCTCGGCGGCGACGACGTCCGCCGGCTCGTGCGTCAGGTCGCGCATCACCAGCCAGCGGATCGCTGGATCGCCGTCGAGCAACCAATCGATGACGGTCATCGCGCGGAGAGAAGCCGGCGGATGTTCGTGACCGTCTCGTCGAAGACTCGCTGGACCGCCACGGGGTCCGCCTCGTCGCGGGTGCGCAGCTGGATCTTCACGGTCGATGTCCGGGTCGTGCCCTCGGCGACGGTGATCGACCCGCCGTAGTCGGCGCCGGGTCGGCCCCATTCGAGGCGTCGAGCGCGCGAGTCGGCGAGGAAGCCCGCCTCGGCGGCGCCGTCACGCTCCTCGAGTTCGGCATCGAGATCGAGTTCGCCTTCGACGGCGATCGAATCCTCCAGGCGCATCGTGGCGACGTAGTCCGGCAGGCGCAGCGGATCCGAAAGGATGTCGAACGCGGCGTCCGCGCCGACCGTCACCGTGATGCTCTTCTCAAGGTCCGCCACGTCGCGATTGTGACACTGTGGCCGGTCCAACCCGGGTCCGGGGTGGCCTCTCCCTCGGATCTGACCCTCACCCTCCGTTTGGGGCCGGGCTCGACCGGCCTGACTCCGGCCGTGACTCCGCTCCGGCCATACTGGACGCGTGATGGCCCTCCCTCACTTGTTCGCGCCGATCACCCTGCGCCACAAGGCGTTGCAGAGTCGGATCACGTTCGGCGCCCACACCACGAACATGAGCGAGGACGGCCTGCCGGGCGCCCGGCACGTGGCGTACTACAGAGAGCGTGCCCTCGGCGGCGCCGGGATGATCGTCGTGGAGCCGATCCCCGTGCACCGCACGGCGGTCCTGACCCGCGGCAACTTCCGGCACGACGATGACGCGGTGATCCCCGCGTTCCGGACCCTGACCGAGGCCTGTCGGGCGGTGGCTCCGGACGTCGTACTGATCCAACAGCTGTACCACGTCGGGCAACACGGCGATGCGGACAACTCATTCGCGCCGAACTGGTCGCCCTCAGGCCTGCCCTCCTACCACGATGCCGACGGCAGCCACGCCATGACCGAAGTCGAGATCGAGGAGGTCATCCGGGGCTTCCTCGACGCCGCCGCGCGCGCCAAGGCATCTGGGTTCGATGGCGTGGAGGTCTTCGCCGCCTATCACGCCCTGATCGACCAGTTCTGGACACCCTGGTCGAATCGACGCTGCGACGACTGGGGCGGTTCGTTCGAGGCGCGGATGCGTCTCTCGTCCACGATCCTCGCGGGCATCCGCGAGCGATGCGGCGAGGACTTCATCGTTGGCCTGGCGGTCAGCGTGGACGAGGCATCCGCGCCGACGCTCACCCTGGCGGAGCTCGTCGAGATCGTAGGCTGGCACGACGAGCGCCGGTTGATGGACTATGTAAGCTGCGGGACCGGCTCCTACTTCGACTTCTACCCGCTGATCCCGAGCTCGCTCTACGACCAGCGGCTCGGCGTGCCGTATGCCGCGGCGCTGAAGCGCACCGTTCGTCACGCCCTCGTGCAGGCCGAGAGCCACATCCGGACACCGGAAGCCGCCGAGGAGGTCCTGGCCGCAGGCGAGGCGGACCTGGTCAGCATCGTTCGCGGGCTGATCGCGGACCCGCACCTCGTCGCGAAGGCGCGGGCCGGGCGGGCGGACGAGGTTCGACCGTGCATCTCGTGCAACCAGCTGTGCTGGGGCCGGCGGTCGCGCGACTACTGGATCTCGTGCCTCGTCAATCCATCCGCGGGTCGGGAGTTC
>JACCVB010000294.1 GCA_013698385.1 Chloroflexota bacterium | reverse complement strand
CGGCCGCCCGCATGCGGCCACCTCGTGGCATGGGCTAGCCCATTCGTACCGGTCGGCGGACCCGCGACCCGGTGCTACGCTGCACCGGCCGTGCGTATCCCCTTGCTCTTGTATGCGCTCGCCTTCGTGGTCCGCGGCGCCTTTATGGTCGGGTTCCCGGATCCCGCCTACGCCGACTCGTCGTACTACGTCGAAGTCGCCCGGGCGCTGGCATCCGGCCAGGGCCTGAACGTCGACTTCGTCTGGATCTTCGCGGAGGTCGGCGGGAAACTTCCGGTCAACCCCGTGCTGCCGATTCCCTCCAATGCCCACTGGCTGCCCCTGGCGTCGTTCATCCAGGCACCGTTCATCGTCCTGATCGGACCGACCGCCTTCGCCAGCGCCTTGCCGATGATCCTGATCGGGTCGCTGGCGGCCCCGCTGACCTGGGCCATCGCCCGGGAACTCGGCGCTTCGCAGACCGTGCAGATCGGGGCCGCGATCCTGGCCGCGATCCCGGCGGCCGGGACCGTGTTCATGGCCCAGCCGGAGAACTTCGCGATCTTCCAGCCCCTCGTGCCGGCCGCGATCTGGCTTGCGGCCCGGAGTCTCCGCGGCGACGGCCGTGCCTTCGCTGCCTCCGGCCTGCTGGTGGGGTTCGCTTCGCTCGCTCGGAACGACGCATTCTTGCTCGGCGGCGTCGTCGCGGCCGTCTTCCTCATCGAACGCATCCGGGCGATCCGCGGTCGCCGACCGCCGCGAATCTCCGTGGTCGCCGCCATGGGCTGCTTCGCGCTGTACTTGCTCGTCGTCGTTCCGTGGTTCGCCCGCCAGTACGTGGAATTCGGCTCCATCTCGCCTACGGCTTCATCCGGTCCGGCCCTATGGCTGACGAACTATCGCCAGTGGAACAGCATCACGACCGATACTTCGTTCGCCGCGTTCATCGCCCAGGGATGGAGCGTCATCCTGAGCACCCGGCTCATCGGACTGACCGCGGCGCTCGCCAACTTCGCCGTCGCCATCAGCTCCATCGTCCTCGTTCCGTTGATCCTCGTCGGGGGCTGGACGAGGCGCCGATCGGACGACTTCCTGCCGTGGTTTTTGTACGCGGCGGCGCTGTTGCTCGGGGCGACGTTCCTGTTTCCGCTCCACGTGCCGGGCGGGGCGTTCGTGCATTCCGCAGTCGGGCTCGGCCCGCACGCATACATCCTGGCGCTCGAGGCGGTGGCGGTCCTTATCGGCTGGATCGCCCGCCGGCGCCCGGCGTGGGACCCGAGGGTGGCGGTGCCGCTCTTCAGCGCCTTCGTCGTGGCCTTCGTCGTGCTCAGCGCCGTCGGCTACGGCGGGATCGTCCATGCTCGCTGGGCGGAAGCGCGCGCACCCAGGCAGGCACTGGCCAGAGCAGCGGACGCGCTCGGGATGGCACGCGATGACCGGGTCATGTCGACCGATGCGGCCGGGTTCAAGTACTGGATCGGGCGACCGGGCGTCGTGTCGCCTGACGACCCACTCGAGACGATCCAGGCGGTCGCGGAGGGATACGGCATCCGCTGGCTCGTGCTGGAGCGGGACGCCATCGTCCGGGCCCTGCAGCCAGTCCTCGTCGATGACGTCCGGCCGGCGTGGATCGGGCCTGCCGTCTTCTCGTACCCCGATCCCGCCGGCGGACCTGCGGCCCTCGCCCTCTATCCCGTCTGCCTGACCGCCAGTGATGCACGGTGCGGGGGAGGATCGTGAGTCAGCGGGAGTCGATCCTGTCCGCCCTGGCGATCTTCGTGGTCGCCCTCATGGTGCGCGCGTTCTTCGCCGCGCAGATCGTCTTTCCAAAGCCAGAAGACACGGCGTATTACGTCGGCGTGGCCCGGAACCTGCTCGAGGGCCGCGGCCTGGTCAGCGATGCGCTCTGGAGTTATGGCACGCCACCACTGATCCTCCCGCGGCCGGCGTTCGAGGTTTGGCTCCCCCTCCCGACCTGGCTGGCCGCACTGCCGATGGCCCTGTTCGGGGCGAGCTTCGCTTCCGCTCAGGCGTCGAGCATCCTGGTCGGGGCGATCGTGCCGGTGCTGGCCTGGCGATTGGCCGCGGACGTCGCGCTTGAGCGAGACCTGCCGCCTGATCGGGCTCGGGCGGTGGCCCTCGGGGCAGGTCTGACCAGCGCGCTGTACCTGCCGCTCCTGCTCCACAGCGCCCTGCCGGACTCGACGATCCCGTTCGCCGCCCTGGCCGTAGGAGCGTGCCTGCTCATGGCCCGCCTGGCGCGCGACCCACGCAGCGCTCGCCTGTTGGACCCACGCCTGATCGTGCTCGGTGTGTTGCTTGGCCTGGCCGCGCTCACTCGCAACGAGGCGGCGTGGTTGGCGATCACCTGGGCGGTCATCGCCTGGGGCGCCCGGGGAACGACGGTCCAGGAGCGCCTCCGGATGATCGTGGGCGCCGGCATCATCGCCTTTGGGATCTTCCTCCCGTGGGCGGTCCGCGATTGGCAGGTGTTCGGCAGTCCCCTGCCCGGGCAGGCGGTGACGAATGCCTTCTCCGTCACGGGGTTCGACATCTTCGCCTGGAACGATCCGCCGACCCTGACGCGCTACCTCGCCGTAGGCCCGGCCCGGTTGCTGGAGATGCGGGTGGAGGGACTTGGCCACAACCTGGGCTCCGTGCTGCTGCTACCGGGATTCCCGATCGCATTCGTCGGCCTGCTGGCACTCCCATGGCAGGGGCGCGCTCGGGCGCTTCGACCAGTCGTGATCGTCAGCGTCCTGACCTTTCTCGTGACGAGCCTCTTGTTTCCGGTGGCGACGACGTGGGGCACGTTCCTCCACGCGGCGGGGCCGGTCCATGTCCTACTGGTCATCAGTGCTCTGCTGGGGCTCGATACGGGCATCGCCACCCTGGGTGCGCGACTTGGCTGGACGAGGCCGGTCGCGTGGTTGGCAGCCGTCCTCGGGATGTTCTGGGCGATTCTGTTCTCGGCCGCGCTGCTGCCCTCCTTCGGGGCCGGCTCGCGGACCACCGTGCGGCTGTATCAGGAGCTCGGGGAGCGGATGGCAACGGCTGGCCACCCGCTGGACACAGCCGCCGGCCCGGTGATCAGCAACTTCCCCATCTGGCTCGCGGAGACGCGTCGGATCCCGACGCTGGCCCTGCCGGACGAGCCACCGACCGACGTCCTCGACCTGGCGGCGGCCTTCCCCGGCACGCGTCTGCTGGTGCTCGTCCAACCCGAGAGCACCCATTGGCCGGCCGATCTGGACCACGCCGTCCCGGGATCCGAATGCTTCCGGCGGATCGACCTTGGACCGCCGATGACCGGTGACGGCCCCGATCCCCTCGCCGACGTCACCGCGTACGAGATCGCCTGCCCGTGAACGGCCCGTATACTCCGAGACCGATGGACGTCGCCCGCGTTGAGATCGAGACCGACGCTGGCCGGTTCGACGGGCTCGTCGCCGAGGGGAGTGCCGCCGTCGACTATGCCAACACGTTACGCAGCGTGCGCGGGCGCTACCGCGAGGCCTACGCCGACGCCCTGACTCGGTGGCAGGCGCTGCGCGACGAGCTCGAGCGATCGGACCGCGCGCCGGCTTCGGCCCGGGAGGCCGGGGCTGGCGACGCGGGACGTCAGGCGCTGCGCCTGGAAGTCGAGCAGCTCGGCCGCGACATCGGTGTCTACCAGGCCACCCTGACCAAACTGGACGTGGCAGAACGAAGCCTGTCGCGCACCCGGCTCTTCCTGGAGCGGGGCGACGCGTCGCTCGAGGCGATCCGGACGACGGTGGCCCGTTGACCGAGGGCGACGTGGCCATGCGCATCATCGAGGGCCAGGAAGCCGCGCGGGCGCACCTCGCCCAGGAGATCCACGACGGACCCGCCCAGGCCCTGTCCAACGCGATCTTCCAGGCGGACCACCTGGCGCGCCTGGCGACCGAACAACCCGCGCAGGTGGGCCCGCAACTGCGCGACCTGCGCGGCCTGCTGCGCCGCGAGCTCGCCAACGTCCGCGACGCGATCCATCAGCTTCGGCCGGTGATGCTCGACGAGCTGGGGCTTGACGGGGCGATCGAGGAAGCCGTGGACCGGTTTCGAGGGATGACCGGGCTCGCGATCTCGACGGACCTGCACGGTCCCAATGAGCGGCTGGACGACCGACAGCAGACCGTCGCCCTTCGAGTGGCCCAGGAGGCCCTCCAGAACGTGCGCAAGCACGCCGCCGCCACGAACGGGGTGGTCAGGACTGGTGTCGACGGCGATGATTGGGTCCTCGAGATCCGCGATGACGGCCGCGGATTCGATATCGCAGCGGTGGCCGCGCGCGGTCTCCGAAACTTCGGTCTGCAGTTCATGCGGGAGCGAGCCGGACTGATCGGCAGTCGACTGGACGTACGATCTATCCCGGACGGCGGTACCGTGGTCCGACTCGCGATCTCGACCAACACCCCGACGGGACCAAAGGAGAACGGATGAGCGCGAACGAATATGGTGGATCGGAGCGCCGACGCGGCGGCCCGGACCGACGCAATCCGGACGACACGACCCGGGTCCTCATCGTGGACGACCATGCCCTGTTCCGGGTCGGCATCGCGAACATCCTCGGCCGCGAGCCCGACTTCGAGATCGTCGGAGAGGCGAACGATTCGCGCGGCGCGATCGATCGGTCGCTGGAGACCTCCCCGGACATCATCCTGATGGACCTGTCCCTGCCCGCCCCCGGCGGCATCGAGACGACCCAGCGGATCAAGCGCGAGCTGCCGGCCTGCGGGATCATCGTCCTGGCCCAGAACGAGGATGAGGACGCGCTGTTCGATGCGATCAAGGCGGGTGCCGCGGCATTCATCCTCAAGGACGTCGGCCCGGACGACCTGGTCACGATCATCCGGCGCGTGTCCGGCGGCGAGTACCTCATCAACGACAAGGTGTTCTCCAAGCCGGCGGTCGCATCCCGCGTGCTCAAGGAATTCCGCGAACTTGCGGTCTACGGCCACGAGGCCGCCCCGATCTTCGCGCCGCTGTCGCCGCGTGAAGTGGAGATCCTGGACAACATCGCCCAGGGCATGACCAACAAGCAGGTCGCCTACGCGCTGTCCATCAGCGAGCAGACCGTGAAGAACCACATGAGTTCCATCCTCCGTAAGCTGTCTGTCAACGACCGGACCCAGGCCGTGGTCTACGCGATGCGCCAGGGCTGGATCCGGATGCCCGAGGATTGATGGCCGACCCTGCGAAGGACGCCTCCCCCACCGGTGTGGAGGCGTTCGCCGACCGGCTGGTGGACGACTGTTGGCCCTGGACAAGGAGCTCGGCGAGGTCGACCTGCTCATCACCCAGGCCAGATCGGAGGCCGCTCGCCATGAATCCCGGCGAGCCACCTCTGCGGACCAGCTCGCAGCCCTGACGAAGGCGGCCGGCGATCCGGCCGATCGAGTCGAGCTCGCGACCGATGTCGTGGGGCTCACGAAGCGAGTCTCGATCATGAGCACCCAGGTGGACGTACTGGAGGGCAAGCGGCGCGCCCTGGGGGAGATATCGCGACGCCGTGGCCTCGTATGCCGAGTCGTTCCGCGGCCTGGACCCCGAGTCCGCCTCGGCCGCCTGGCCCTGACGCGGGCGCTGCCGCGGATGACGCGTCTGGAGGGGCGGCGATGCCGGTCGCCGTGTCTCGTCTCGTGCTGAGCGCCCAGGAGGACCTGCGTCATGCATCGCCCGGGCGATGCATGACGGCCCGGCCCAAAGCCTGACAAACATCGTGCTCCAGGCGCAGATCGTGCAGCGCCTCGTGGAGCTAGACCCGGCCAGCGCCGCGGCCGAGGTGCGCCAGCTCATCGCGATGGTCCAGCACACGCTGGATGCCACGAAATCCTTCATCTTCGATGTCCGGCCGATGGTCCTCGACGACCTTGGCCTCGTGCCGACCCTTCGGCGTGGGATCCGCGAGCGGGGCCGACGGGCCGGCATCGCGGTCGGATTCGAATCGATGGGCCAGGACCGCCGCCTGCCGATGGACCTGGAGAGTAACCTCTTTCGGATGCTCGACGAAGCCCTTGCCGGCTACCTCGGCGCCGGACCGGATCGCGTCTCGCTCAGGCTAAATTGGGGCGACAGATTGGAAGCGCGAATGACGGCCACCAGGGCCGTGACCGGCCCCTCGGCGTCCGGCCCGGGCGAGGTCTCGGCCGATCCGGGCGACGATCTGCCGCCGACACTGGCGGCGATGATGGAGGATCGGCGCGAGGACGGACGCGACGCGGCGAGGGCGGCCATCCGGGGCGCCATCGTGGTCCTCCCACCATCGGCCTGGCGCGAGATCCAGGGACGGGCGGCATCCATCGGCGTCACCGCGGAACTCCTGGCTGACGGCGGCGAGCTGTACCTCGTGGCCGAGATCCCGCCGCTGGAGGCGGAGATCAATGTGGCCGTGGGCCAGGGCATCGTGGAATACGGCCTGATCCTCGCCCTGACCAGCGTCCTGACCGTCGTATGGCTGGTGGTCTTCGGCGGAGCCATCGCGGATGCGCTGGGCGCGATCGGCAACGCCGTGGACGCCGCGACCGGCGGCTAGTGGCAGGCCGGTCATCCACGGCCACCAGTACAATCGGGCCAGTGTCCAGCCCCCACGCCGAACCCAATATTTCCCCTGCCCTCAAGCCGAGCGTGAGTCATCATCAGGAGGCACGCCACATGGCGCTCATCACCGGTCTCTATCTTCGAATGAATCGAGAAGCTCGATCGCAGCGAAGACGGCCAGGGCCTGGCCGAATACGCACTGATCCTCGCCCTCAGTGCGATCATCGCCCTGATCTTTCTGGGCGGTCAGGTCAGCAAGATCCTCAGCACCGTGGGCACCTCGGTCTGACCAACGGCGGAAACGCGCTATCAACCGCCGGTGCCCTTGGCACCGGCGGTCGTCAATCGGCGGATATACTTCGGCAGCCGGGGACCCACGCAGCGAATAGGAACGATCCATGCAATCTGGAAACCACCTCCTCGCCCCGCTCGCACGCGATGAGGACGGTCAGGGTCTCGCCGAATATGCGCTGATCCTTGCCCTCATCGCGATCGTGGCGATCGTCGCTCTGATCTTCCTGGGCGATCAGGTGAGCGGCATCCTGAGCAACGTCGGCAGCTCAGTCTGACCGGCCACCCGCCGGACCCGGCCGTCGCGCCCGACACGGGGCGACGGCCTCCGTCTTGCCCAGAGGCACCACCACCTCGGCTGCATCTTCCCGTCGCTGTTCATCGTCATCCTGGGCCCGGCCGTCATCCTGATCGTCCAGAACCTCGCCGTCTGAAGCGGGCCGTGGCGGCGGCGCACAACCTCACCCGTTACTCGGTCCTCGCCTTCGAGCTGGAGGTGGCCGCGTCGTTGTGGGCGAAGTTCCTGGGCCTGATGGGCCGTGCGGCGCTCGGCCCGGGGGCGGGACTGTGGCTGCCCGATTCGAACGGGATCCACATGATGTTCATGCGCTTCCCGATCGACGCGATCTTCCTGGGCAAGCCGGACGGGGCTGGTGCGCGACCCGTCGTCTCGCTTCACCGCGGGCTGCGAGCGGGGATCGGGCTCGTGCCGCTGGTCCGGGGAGCGCACGGGGTGCTGGAGCTGCCCGTGGGAACGATCGAAGCCTCCGGAACGCGGGTCGGGGACCTGGTCCGGATCGGCGAGCCGGTGAGTCGCGGCTGAGATCCGGGTAAGTGCGGGGTGATGCACCGTGGATACGCTGGCCGCGTGACTGGCTCGCTCACCGGCGTTCGCGCCCTCCTGGACAGCGCGCTGGACGTGGCGCTGGACGCTGCGTTCCCCGGGCTGTGCGTGGGCTGCCGCAGGGAGGGCACGGTGCTGTGCACGGCCTGCGCTCGTCCTCTGGATTCCCGCCTGGGGATCGCGGCCGGCGTCCACATCGGGCTGCCCGGCGACTTACCTGAGCCGCTGCTCCAGCTGGAGTGGTGTGCCGCGTTCCGTGGCGTGGTGCGGGAAGCGCTCCACGGGCTGAAATACCGCGGCGAGCAGCGCCTTGCCGCCCCGCTGGGTGACGCCGTGGGACGACGCTGGCATGCCGTGGGCGTCGGCGCGGACCTTGTCACCCACGTACCGGTCCACGCCGATCGCGCCCGCCAGCGCGGATACGACCAGGCTGCCCTCATCGCGCGCGCGGCGGCCCGCCAGCTCGGCCTGCCCCACGCGACGTTGCTCCAGCGGCAACGCGCGACGATCGCCCAGTTCGACCTGGACCGGCGGCATCGCGCCGCCAACGTCGAGGGTGCCTTCGGTCAGGTGCGGGGTTCGGTCGACGTCGCGGGTCGGTGGATCCTGCTGGTGGACGACGTCGTGACCACGGGCGCCACGCTTGCCGCCTGCGCGATCGAACTCGAAGCGGGTGGTGCCGCCGGCGTATCCGCGATCACGGTCGCGCGCGAACGCTAGGGCCCCACGACACCGGCGCACGGGGGCTTCCGAAGGGTCCCTGGCCGGCCCGGTGTATCCTCGGAAACCCCGGAGGTTGACCCGTGAAGACCATCGTGAAGGGCAAGAACATCGAGGTCCCGGATCGGGTCCGCGATTATGCCGTGCGCAAGATGGAGCGCCTGGATCGCATCCTCGATGACCGGAGCGATGCCGTGGTCGAGTTCTCCA
>JACCVB010000290.1 GCA_013698385.1 Chloroflexota bacterium | reverse complement strand
GGAGGCGCCGGGTCGGGCGTGTCGGCGGTCGTGGGTCGAGGATCGTCCAGGGCTGGGCTCCGGGTGGCTGACGATCGGGGGCCACTGGCGTGGCCGACGCGAGACGTGATGATACCAGCCCAGGTGTGACGCCCATCCGCCGTGGAGCGCTCATCCACCTCGCAGGAACGTTACGCTGGCACGGTGACCCCCGTCCGGATCCTGACCGCGGAACTGCTCAGCATCGGCACGGAATTGACCGTCGGCGACACGCGCGACACGAACGCCGGAGAGCTGGCTGGCTGGCTGGCTGGCCTCGGCGTGCGAGTGGATCGGATCACCGCACTGCCGGATCGGTTGGAGGTCGTGGCCGACGCGTTCCGGATGGCCCTTTCGCGGGCCGATCTCGTCGTTTCGACCGGGGGACTCGGCCCCACGCCGGACGACCTGACCCGGGAGGCCATCGCCGATGTCGTGGGCGAATCACCGGTCGTGGATCCCGCGCTGGAGGACTGGCTCCGCTCGCTGTGGGCGCGGCGGGGGATGGCCTTTCCTGAGATGAATCTCAAACAAGCCTGGCTGATCCCGTCGGCCACGGCGCTGGCGAATCCTGCCGGGACAGCGCCCGGCTGGCTCGTGCATCGTGCCGGCGGGGGCTGGATCGTGGCGCTGCCCGGCCCGCCACGGGAGATGCGCCCGATGTGGGCCGATGAGGCCCTCCCCCGCCTCGGGGCGATCGGCCTCGGAGCGGACGTGGCTTCCACCACGTTCCGCCTCGCCGATATCGGGGAATCGCAGGTGGCCGAGATCCTGGGGGAGGCGATGCTTCGGCGCTCGAATCCGCAGGTCGCGACCTACGCCCGGGCGGAAGCGGTCGATGTCCGGGTCTCCGCCGTCGGGGGGGCCGACGGCGACGGCACGGTCCGGACCGCCGCCGAGCACGTGGCGATCGCGGCTGGCGTGGTCAGGGAACGGCTCGCGCGGTTCATCTGGGCGACGGGCGAACAGACCTGGGCTGACGCCGTCGGGGAGCGTCTCCGAGCGCGGGATTGGGCCCTTGGCGTGATCGAGATCGGGACGGCGGGCCAGGTCTGCGCGCTGTTCGGGGACGTGCCTTGGTTGGTTTCGGACCTGAGCGTGCGGACGGACGGCGAGGTCACGGATCGCGAGGCGTTGCTGGCGAGGGCTTCGCAAGCTCGAACGCTGGGTCACAACGACGTCGGTCTTGCGGTGGAGGCCAGGGAACTCGAGGAGGACATGCGGGTGTCGGTCGCGGTGTGCACGCCGGATGGGGACCGATACGAGGACCGGATGGCCTTCCTGGGTGGGAGCCAGGGTCGGGCGCGTGCCGCGTTGGTCGCGGCGCGAGTCCTGTTCGAGGCGCTCGGTTCGGGGGCCGGTGGCGGGTCAGGCGACGACGTTGCGCCCGGTGGCGAGATCGAGCCCGACGCCAGGCCGTAGGATGCGCCGGATGACCGACCGACGCGACGACCGACTTCGCCTGACGGTGCTCGGCTGCACGACGGCCGCGCCCCATCCGGCCGCAGCCGCTGCCGGTTTCCTGGTCGAGTGGGGGCGAACGGCGCTCCTGCTGGATGTCGGGCAGGGCGTGGTCCGTCAGCTCCAGCAGGTGATGGATCCACACGATCTGACCGCGATCGTCGTCGGCCATCTGCACGCGGACCACTACCTGGACCTTGTCGGATTGCGCTACCTCTATCCCTGGGGCGTGGCTGCCGAGTCCGCCCTGCCCGTCTATCTCCCACCGGGCGGTCGAGCGAAGCTTGACGCGCTGGCCACGGCCATCTCGGAGCGCTCGGGGTTCTTCGATGCCTCGTTCGACTCGGTCGAATTCGAGCCGGACGCCGTCCTTCGGCTGGGGGAACTTTCGCTCCGGTTCGTGCGAGGACGTCATTACGTACCGGCGTGGGGCGTCGTCGTCGAGGCGCCCGATGGCGCGCGGCTCGCGTACACGGGTGACACCGGCCCGTCCGAAGTCGTCGCGGCGGCGGTCCACGGCGCCGACCTGTTGTTGGTGGCGGCCGCTCTCGTCGATGCTTCGCTGGACGACGAGGAGCGAGGTCACCTGACTGGCGAGGAGGCGATCGAGCTGGCCCGCGTCGCCGAGGCGCGCTCGACCTTGATCGTGCATTACGACCCGGCACGGCGAGCAGAACTTGATGCGCTGTGTTCCGATGCGGGCCTGGCGATCGAGACGGCGGTGAGCGGCCTCGCGGTGACGATCAACCCATCGGATATCCGGGAGCCGGCCCGCGGCCAGGGGACATTCGGCTCGTAGGTGTTCGACTAGGGGCGCGGCCCGCCGTCGAATACTCGGGTCTGTGCGGCCCCAAGAGCCGAATCAGGCGATCGTCAGGACCGGCCTGGCGTCCGCCGTGGCGGCTCGCACGCTCATCCGCGCTGCCACGGTCTGGGCGACCGCGGTCAGGGCCTTTGCTGCCGGTCCCGGCTCGCGCTGAGCGACCACGGGTACGCCCACGTCCCCACCCTGGCGAACGGTGATATCCAGGGGGACGCCGCCAAGGTATTCCAGCCCGTGCTGCGCGGCGAACCGCTCGCCCCCGCCGCGACCGAAGATCTCGGTCAGCTCCCCGCAATGCGGGCAGGCGAAGGCGGTCATGTTCTCGACGATCCCGATCACCGGGACATTCATCCGCTTGAACATGGCGAG
>JACCVB010000192.1 GCA_013698385.1 Chloroflexota bacterium | reverse complement strand
AGCTGATGTCTTCGGCCTTGTAGTAGCCGGAGTCGACCAGCTCGGTCTGGACGTTCGACTTGTCGACAGAGATCATGTCGAGCAGGAACGACGGGACCTTCTTGACGCCGTTGTCATAGGTGTCCGTGTCGTTCACTTCGACGGTCTCACCCTTGAGCATCTGATCGGCCATCTTCGCGGCCTGCGCGGCGAGGTTCCGCGTGTCCTTGAAGACGGTCGAGGTCTGCTCACCGGCGAGGATCGACTTGACCGACGGAAGCTCGGCATCCTGGCCGGTGCGCCCGCGTTACCATTCGTGGCCCTCAGCGTGTCACCCATCTCAATAGCCAGGAAGGAACATTTCGAGTGAGTGACGTTCTGCTCGAGATGCGTGGGATCACCAAGACCTTTCCGGGGGTGAAGGCCCTCGATGATGTGTCGTTTTCCGTCCGCCGAGGCGAGATCCACGCTCTCGTCGGGGAGAACGGCGCTGGCAAGTCGACCCTGATGAAGGTCCTGAGCGGCGTCTACCCGTACGGCTCGTATGAGGGCGACATCCTGTTCGAAGGCAAGGAATGCCAGTTCCACGACATCCGGGCGAGCGAGCGCCAGGGCATCGTCATCATCCACCAGGAGCTGGCCCTGGTCCCCGAACTGTCGATCACGGAAAACATCTTCCTCGGCAACGAGCAGCAGACCAACGGCGTCATCAGTTGGGGCGCCTCGCATGACCGGGCCCGAAAGCTGCTGAAGCGGGTGGGCCTGGACGAGTCGCCGGACACCAAGGTCGGTCGGATCGGGGTCGGCAAGCAGCAGCTGGTCGAGATCGCCAAGGCCCTGTCCAAGGAAGTGACCCTGCTCATCCTGGACGAGCCAACCTCCAGCCTGAACGAGAACGACAGCCAGGCCCTGTTGAACCTGCTGAAGGAATTTCGCAGCAAGGGCATCTCGTGCGTCCTGATCAGCCACAAGCTGAACGAGGTGGAGTCCGTCGCCGACAGCATCACCATCCTGCGTGACGGCCGGTCCATCGAGACCCTGGACGCGACCGGCGGCAACGTGAGCGAGGACCGGATCATCCGGGGCATGGTCGGGCGCGATCTGACCCATCGCTTCCCGGAGCGCGAAGCGGAGATCGGCGAGGTCCTGCTGGAGGTGGAGCACTGGAACGTCGCCCACCCGATCTACGACGACCGGATGGTCATCAAGGACATCAGCATCAACGTGCGGGCCGGCGAAGTGGTGGGCATCGCCGGACTGATGGGTGCCGGCCGGACCGAATTCGCGATGAGCGTGTTCGGGCATTCGTGGGGCCGCTTCGTAAGCGGCACGGTCAAGAAGCGCGGCGTACCGATCGATGTCAGCACCATCCCGAAGGCGATCAAGAACGGCGTCGCCTACGTGACCGAGGATCGCAAGACGTACGGCCTGGTCCTCGGCAGCTCGGTCAAGACGAACATCACCATGGCCAATCTCGACGGGGTCTCGAACGGCCTGGTGGTGAGCGATCCCAAGGAGATCCAGGTCGCCAATCGATACCGCGACCAGCTCCAGATCAAGAGCTCCAGCGTGCTCCAGTCGACCGTCAACCTGTCCGGTGGAAACCAGCAGAAGGTCGTCCTGTCCAAGTGGCTGTTCGCCGAGCCCGATGTCCTCATCCTCGATGAGCCGACGCGTGGCATCGATGTAGGCGCGAAGTTCGAGATCTACACGATCGTCAATCGGCTGGCCGCCTCGGGCAAGGCCATCATCCTCATCTCGTCCGAACTGCCCGAGGTGCTTGGCATGGCCGACCGCATCTACGTGATGGCGGCCGGGGAGATCGCGGCGGAGATGCCTGTGGCCGAGGCGTCCCAGGAATCGATCATGAAGGCCATCATGCGGCTCAATCGGGCCGGAGTGGAGGAAGTCGTCCTTTGACCGCCGCGCCCGATCCCGCAACTCCAGCTCCGGTCAAGGCCACGGGCGCCGCCGGCGAGTTGCTGCACTTCTTCCGAAGCAACGCTCGTCAGTACGGGATGCTCGTCGCGCTGGTCGTCGCCGTCGCCATCTTCCAGGTCGCCACCAACGGCATCATGCTCAAGCCGCTGAACGTCACGAACATCTTCCTGCAGAACGGCTACATCGTCCTGATGGCCCTGGGCATGCTGCTGATCATCGTCGTCGGGCACATCGACCTGTCGGTGGGATCCGTGGCCGCGTTCACCGGGGCGGTCGCGGCCGTGCTCATGGTCAACCAGCACATGGATCCGATCGTCGCCTCACTCGTGGCCCTGGGCATCGGCGCCCTCATCGGCGCGTGGCAGGGCTTCTGGGTCGCCTACATGGCGATCCCCTCGTTCATCGTGACCCTATCCGGGATGCTCCTGTTTCGCGGGCTCACCCTGTTCATGCTCAACGGACAGCCGGTCGGGCCGTTCCCGGGCAGCTTCCGGGCCATCGCCTCGGGTTTCCTTCCGGATCCGTTCGGAGGCGACGGGCTCAAGTTGAGCAGCCTCATCCTGGCCGGCGTATTGAGCGCCCTTGTCGTGTACATCGACTTCCGGGGTCGCCGGGAGGAGCACAAATACGGCTTCGAATCGCAGCCGATCTACCTGTTCATCGCGCGCAATGTCGGGATCGTCGCCGGGATCATGTTCCTTGCCTTCCTGATGTCCCAGTACGAAGGGCTGCCGAACGTACTTGTGCTCGTGCTGGCTCTCACGGGCCTGTACATCTTCGTGACCAATCGGACCGTCGTCGGACGGCGGATCTATGCAGTCGGCGGCAATGCGAAGGCGGCGATGCTGTCCGGTGTCAACAGCAAGCGCCTGGTCTTCCTGACCTTCGTGAACATGGGCGTCCTGGCGGCCCTGGGCGGTCTGGTCTTCGCGGCTCGACTCAATTCGGCGACGCCCAAGGCCGGCAACGGCTTCGAGCTGGACGTCATCGCGGCGGCGTTCGTCGGCGGCGCGTCGGCGTACGGTGGCGTCGGGACCGTCCTGGGGGCGGTCATCGGCGCCCTGTTCCTCGGTGTTCTGAACATCGGCATGGGCATCCTCAGCATCGGCATCGACTATCAGCAGGCGATCAAGGCGCTCGTCCTGCTCGGCGCCGTCTACTTCGACGTCTCCAGCAAGCGCAAGGCCGGCTGATCCACCTGACAGACATCCCGCGAGGCGACCAGGACGGCGCCGGGTCGCCGATGCACGTCGCGCGGCTGCACGGGCCGCGGGATGTGCGCCTGGGTCGAGAGGCCGTACCCGTACCCGTCCCGGGCGAGGCATTGATCAGGATCACGACCGTGGGGCTGTGCGGCTCCGACCTGCACTGGTTCGAGACCGGCCGGATCGGCACGACCGAGCTGGCCGACCCGCTCGTGCTGGGCCACGAGGCGGCCGGGGTCGTCGCCGTCGGCCCACGGCGTGGGGAACGGGTGGTGCTCGAGCCGGCCGCGCCTTGTGGGATGTGCGCGCCGTGCCGGAGCGGTCGCGCGTGGCTGTGCAGCAGTGGCCGGTTCGCCGGACACACCCCGCAGGACGGGGCGTTGCGCGAGTTCATGGCCTGGCCGGCCGACCTCCTCGTGCCCCTGCCGGACGCGATCGAGGATCCTGAGGCGGCCCTGCTCGAACCGCTCGGCGTGGCCCTCCACGCCCTGGATCTCGCGGGTGTCGACGCGACCACGCGGGCCGGGGTCGTCGGCTGCGGACCGGTCGGCTTGCTGATCGTCCGAGCCCTTCGAGCGGACGGGCTCGTGGAGATCGCCGCGTGCGACCCGCTCGCGAATCGTCTCGCGGCGGCGGACGCGAGCGGGGCCACCGCATTCGACGGAGCGGGGCTGTCCGAGATCGATGTCGCGTTCGAGGCGTCCGGAGAGCCGGATGCCGTGACGACCGCGCTGCGAGTCGTTCGGCCGGGCGGGACGGTCGTGCTCGTCGGGATCGCAGCGGACGACCGCACAGTGCTGTCGGCCTCGCTGGCGCGGCGCAAGGAACTGACGCTCGTGTTCGCCCGCCGGATGACAGCGATGGACCTGCCGCGGGCGATCCGCCTCGTGGCGGGCGGTCAGGTCGATCTCGGTGGACTGATCACCCACCGGTTCGGGCTGGACGACGTGGCGCTGGCCTTTGCGGCGCTCGAGTCGAGGGCCGGCCTCAAGATCGTGGTCGAACCGTGAACCGGACCGCGACGGAGGATCTCGTCCTGGAAGCGGCCGGTGCCCGGCTGGTGGTCAGCGCTGCCGACGGCGGGCGAATGCGCTCGCTCGTGATCCGC
Source organism: Chloroflexota bacterium (assembly GCA_013698385.1). Taxonomy (GTDB): domain Bacteria; phylum Chloroflexota; class Limnocylindria; order Limnocylindrales; family CSP1-4; genus SPCO01. The sequence continues at coordinate 1,833 of JACCVB010000192.1, read as the reverse complement.
GGCCAGGAGGTGCTCGTCACCAGCGGGTTCGGCTCCATCATGAGGGGCTGCTACCCGTTCGCGCCTTTCGCCGGACGGATCCGCGAGGGCCGCTTTTCGTTCGGTGGCCGCGACGTGCAGCTTCCGCGCAACCTGCCGCCGAACGCGATCCACGGTACGGTCTTCGAGCGGGCCTGGCGCGTGGATGGGCCGGACCGGATGTCGGTGGATCTCGGGCCGGACTGGCCATTCAAGGGCCGGGTATCGCAGGATTTCGCCGTGCACGGGGACGGTCTCGATGTCCGACTGCGGGTGGACGCGACGGATGCGATGCCGGTCGCGCTGGGCTGGCATCCGTGGTTCCGGCGACGATTGAGCGGGAGCCAGGCGGAGCCCCTGCCCGCAGGAGACCCGGTGGAGCTGCGGTTCGAACCCGGGCAGATGTACGAGCGGGGCGCCGACGGCCTCCCTACCGGGCGGCTCGTGGCGCCGACTCCCCGCCCGTGGGACGACTGCTTCGTCGACCTCCACTCGCGGCCTCGGCTGACCTGGGCGGACACGCTCACGCTGGAATTGGCCTCATCCGCAGATCACTGGGTCGTGTATGACAAGCCCGACGACGCCCTGTGCGTGGAGCCACAGACCGCACCGCCTGATGACGTGAACCTGGGACCTCGGACCGTGGTGGCAGCGGGCGATTCGTTCGAGGCCACGATGTCGTGGCGCTGGTGGCCGGCCGGTCAGCGACCCTCCGGTGCCGAGGGCACCTCAGCGACGTGATGGGTCTCGGACGCGGCGGCCAGTCGGGCGGCAGCCTCCTCCGGCGAGATGTCGCGCTGGGTCTCTGCGAGCAGCTCATAGCCGACCATGAACTTGCGGACGGTCGCCGATCGAAGGAGTGGCGGGTAGACGTGGGCGTGGAGCTGCCAATGGGTGTGGTCGTCGGCGTCGAACGGCGCCTGGTGCCAGCCCATCGAGTACGGGAAAGGCACCTCGAACAGGTTGTCGTAGCGGGTGAGCAAGGTCACGAGCGCCACCGCCAGATGATCGCGCGTCTCGGACGTGAGGTCGGCCAGGCGCTGGGCCGGCGCCTTGGGCACGATCAGGGTCTCGAACGGCCAGGCCGCCCAGAAGGGCACGATGATCAGCCAATCGCCGTCCTCCACGACGACTCGCGGTCCGCTCGACTCCTGGGCGACGTAATCCGCCAGCAGCGTCCGCCCCGTTGCGGCCAGGTGGCGCCGCTGGCTGATGTCCTCGCGGGCGGCGTCGCGCGGCAGCGCGCTGCCCGCCCAGATCTGTCCGTGCGGATGCGGATTGGAGGCACCCATCGCCTCGCCCCGGTTTTCGAAGACCTGGACCCATCGGTACGCTTCGCCGAGCTCCGTCGACTGGTCCGCCCAGAGGTCCACGATCCCGCGAACGTCGGCAGGGGCCATGCGCGACATCGTCAGGTCGTGGCGCGGGTCGTAGCACACGACGCGGCAGGTGCCGACCTCGCCCTCGGCCACGAGCAGGCCGTCTTCGACGCGATCGGTCGTCGTGTCGGGCCGGAGGGCGGCGAAGTCGTTCGTGAAGACGAAGGTTCGGTCATACGCCGGGTTGGCCTTGCCGTTGGCCCGGGTATTCCCGGGGCACAGGTAGCAGGCCGGGTCGTACCTCGGTCGGTCCGCCGACGTCGGTCGGTCCAGGCCTCCCTGCCAGGGTCGATCCGTCCGGTCCGCCGAGACGAGGATCCACTGGTCGGAAAGCGGATCGTAGCGTCGGTGGGGCTCGGTCAGAAGGCGCATCGGACCGGGCGGAAGGGTTCGGGCATCGTCGCCGAGGATACGCTACGAGCATGGTGACAAGGAC
>JACCVB010000191.1 GCA_013698385.1 Chloroflexota bacterium | reverse complement strand
CCTGCGCGCCCTGGTGGAGAGTGGGACCGCGCTGGAGATCAACACGAGCGGGTTGCGCCAGGGGCCCGCGGAGACGTACCCGCCACCGGCCATCGTGGCCCGCTACCGGGAGCTTGGCGGCCGCGCCGTCACGATCGGGTCGGACGCGCACGAGGCCGATTCGTTCGCAGCGGGCCTGGATCAGGGATATGCCGCGGCCGTCGCCGCCGGGTTCGAGGCGCTGACGCTGCGGGGCGGTGCAGCACCCCGTTCCGTGCTGATCCCCGCCCGCGCGCCCGAAGCTGCCGGCACGACTTGATGCAGACGCCGGACGGATGATGAGGCTCGATGTGCTGGGGGCCGGCCCCGCGTACAGCGATCGGCCCGATTCGAGCGGCGCCGCGTACCTGGTCCGCCACGGCGACAGCGCCATCGTGCTGGATCTCGGCCAGGGGTCGTTCCCGCGCTTGGCCCGCGCCATGGAACCGAGCCGCCTGGACGCGGTCGTGGTGAGCCACCTCCATCCGGACCATTTCATCGACCTCGTTCCGTTGCGCCATTACCTACGCTGGGAGTTCGATCCGATCCGACGGATGCGGGTGATCGCCCCGGGGGCGCTCGGCGAGCGCCTGGACGCGCTCCATGCCGAGGCGGGGTTCACGGCAGCCGCCCTGGACCTGGAGACGCTGAAGCCCGGTGAGCGACGGCTGGCCGCCTTCACGCTCGAGGCTCGCCGGGTGACGCACACGAACGACAGCTACGGGTTCCGAGTCAGCGTGGGCGACGGTGCGGAGCCGGGGCTGGTCTACTCGGGAGACTGCGGACGGGGAGAGGACCTGGATCGACTCGTGCGACCAGGTGATGCATTGCTGTGCGAAGTCTCGTTCGGGGCGGGTCCCGTGCCTGTGGATGCGATGCATCTCGACGGGCCGGCGGTCGGAGCGCTCGCCGCTCGAACCGGTGCGGGACGAGTCCTGCTCACCCATCTCCAGATGGGGTTCGACCCGGTCGCTGCGATCGCGTCGGTCCGGACGGTCTTCGACGGCGTGATCGACCTCGTCGTACCGGGCGACCGCTTCGACATCGACTGACGCGGCTTCCTGTGCCGCGAGCCCCGGCGCGAGACCCTATGCTTCCGGGGATGGGACCTGAATGCCCCCGTTCAGTACGGGTCAACGTGTGGGACCGCCTATCGGCGGGAACGACCATGCCTGCGGAGTATCCGCATCCGTACCACCTCTGTCTAGTACCTTCGTATCCCTAATTCGCGCTCCGGGGGGTGCCTCCGAGCGTAACGTCCGCATATCAACGGTGCCGGAGCGCAACGAATCGCCTGCGGTGCCCAAGATTCGTCCTGGCAGGGCGTCGCGCTAGGATGGGAGCCGGCGTCGGCAGCGCGCTTGACGCCCTCCCTCCTGGAGTCTTTCTGACGTGATCCCGACCCTCCGCACCCAGGTTCGAGACGCCATCGAACGCGCCTGGCAAGCGGCCGTCAACGGCGGCGCCTTGCCCGCCCTGCCAAACGACGCACCCCGACCGGCGATCGACGTGGAGCGCCCGGCCGAGCCGGAGCATGGCGACCTGTCCACGAACCTCGCGATGAAGCTCGCCCGTCCGAATCGCAGGGCGCCGCTGGAGATCGCGACGGTGATCGCCGCCAAGCTCATCCGCGACAAGTCGCAGCCTGGCTCCGCGTCGCCCATCGAGTCGGCCGAAGTGGCTGCCCCGGGCTTCATCAACCTGCGCCTCACCGACGCCGCCCTGGAGCGGATGATCGCCGGCATCCTGGCCGAGCCCGCGTCTTGGGGCCGCGTCCCCGCTGCCAGGCCGCGACGGGTCAACGTCGAGTTCGTGTCGGCCAACCCAACCGGGCCGCTGACCATCGGCAATGCCCGGGGGGCGTTCGTCGGCGACCTCCTGTGCCGGGTCCTGGAGGCCGGCGGCCAGGACGTGACCCGCGAGTACTACTTCAATGATTCGGGTGCGCAGGTGAGCCACCTCGGTGCGTCGGTCGTGGCGATCAAGGCCGGCCGGCCCGTCCCGGAGGAGGGCTACAAGGGCGCGTACGTGGAGGACCTTGCCCGCGAGGTCCCGGCCGACGTGTGGGAGGCCGCGACCCGGGACGGCGTGGAAACGGAGGGCGCGGCGGACGCCGTCGGGCGCTGGGCCGCGGCTCGCGTCCGCCAGGGGATCGAGGCCTCGCTGGAGCACCTCGGGGTGCACTTCGATGTCTGGACGAGCGAGGCCCGACTCCACGAGGAGGGCTGGGTCGATCGGGCGATCGAGCGGCTTCGCGCGGGCGGCCACGTCTACGAGCAGGACGGCGCGCTGTGGTTCCGCTCGACCGACTTCGGCGACGACAAGGACCGGGTCATCCACCGCTCCGATGGGCGACCGACCTACTTCGCGGCCGACATCGGCTACGTCACCGAGAAGTTCTCGCGTGGCTTCGATCACCTCATCTACATCTGGGGCTCGGACCACCACGGCACGGTCGCCCGGATGCGCAACGCCGCCGAGGCGATGGGCTACCCGAAGGAGCACGTCCAGGTCCTCCTCTACAGCTGGGTCCGCTTCGTGCGCGACGGCGCCGAGATCTCGATGAGCAAGCGCGCGGGCGAATTCATCAGCCTGGACGAGCTGCTGGCGGAGGTCGGGGTGGACGCGGCGCGCTGGTTCTTCGCCTCACGCGGGCACACGAGCGCGATCGACTTCGACATCGAGCTGGCCAAGAAGCAATCGAACGAGAACCCGGTCTACTACGTCCAGTACGCCCACGCGCGCATCGCGTCCATCGTGCGCAAGGCGGCCGAGGCCGGGATCGTGCCCGCGGCGGACCTGGCTGGGGCGTTGGCTGGTCCGGCGGAGGCGGCGCTGGCGCGGGTCGTTGCCCGACTCCCCGAGGTGGTCGAGGATGCCGTGGTCGCAGAGGAAACCCAGGGCATCACCGCGTTCGCGACTGCCCTCGCGACCGCGTTCCACGCCTTCTACCGCGACGCCCGCGTGATCGACCCTGACGCACCAGACCGGTCCGCCGCCCGACTGGCTCTCGCCCGCGCCACCCAGATCACCCTCGCCAACACGCTCGCCCTGCTCGGGATCTCCGCCCCCGAATCGATGTAGCCCGAGGTCGGGCCGCTAGCCGGCGAGGCCCAGCACCGCGGTGAGCTTCGACAGCGTCGGATCGTCACTTCCGATCACGACCCACCGCGTCTTCCCACCCTCCCCGACGAAGACCCCACCGCTGCCACCCGCTTCCCGCAGCGACGTCGCAGCCGCGACCTCGAAGGCGCCGGCGTCGGCGTCGGAATCCCAGGCCGTGCGCATGATCACGCCCCAGGTGTCGCCCGGCCCATCGAGTACCGCGAACCGATCGCCGCCCCAGCCAGCCGCGGCCGCCGTCGCATCCGCCAGGGCAACGCCCGTGTCGGTCATCCAGACGCGCATCTGGAACTCACCGAACGTATCGGTCAGGGGCTGACTCCACCCCGCACCCAGGTCCCTGGCCAGGTTCGCCGGGAGTCTGACCGCGACCGGCGCCTCCCCCGCCTGATACTTCTCCGGGTGGAGAACCTGCTCCGTGGAGACGGGCAGCTTGGCGTACAGCGCGTCGATCGCGCGCCACCCACCGGCCGCCTCGATCGGCGACAGGAACGCGACGCCCGCCGTGTAGGGGAACAGCAGGCCCTCGC
>JACCVB010000110.1 GCA_013698385.1 Chloroflexota bacterium | reverse complement strand
CGGCAGCTGGACGGGCGTTGGCGAGATGGCGGTCAGGCCGGCCCAGGCCCAATCGGGTGGCGCGGTCGGTCGGGGTGGCGCGGTCGGTCGGGGTGGCGCGAGGTCGCGCCGGACAAGCGGAGCCGGTTCTACGCCGGATGTGCAATCCCGGTCAGATACGACTTCCTGTGTTGTTGGACCGCGGCTACCGGTGCGCGGCGTCATCGTCGCGGCCGCACGCGGTCGGTTCCGCGCTCGCGCGTTCCAAGGCGAGGGTGGCAACGCCCCGTCGTCGTCCCGATCCGGGACCAGCATTACGGTCGTTCGTATCTGTCCATGGAGGTCGTCGCTGCGTGGGGGATTCGTCTGGCCCCCGCGTGGGGCGATCGGGTCAGCGGGTGCCGCCACGGCCCAACGCCCAGCGGCTGCCGCTACGGCATAACACTCAGCGGGGGGCGGCTACCCCGCCCGGCGCAGTGTCAGCGCCGCGGAGCGGGCAGGATCAATTCGCGGCCCGCCCGAAGGGATTCGGTCCTGGTCCAGGGATTGCGGTCATAGATCGTCGCCAGCGGGATCCCGAAATAGTTGGCGATGCTGTACAGGTTGTCGCCGGATCGGATGGTGTAAACCCAGCAGTTCTTCGCGCCGCTCGAACATCGATCCAGGACAGCGTATCGGGATGAGACGGGCCTGGCGGTTGGCCTGGCGGTTGGCCTGGCGGTGGGCCTGGCCGTGGGCTTCGGCGTGGGCCTGGCCGTGGGCTTCGGCGTGGGCTTCGGCGTGGGCTTGGCGGTCGGAGTCGGCGTCGGGGTCGGCACGGGGGTCGGCGTCGGCGGTGTCGTGGGCGCCGGGGTCAGAGGAGCCGCGGTAGCAGGAGCTAGCGTGGCCAACGCCACCGAGGGTGCCACCGAAGCCACGGCCTGAGCGGAACTGGAGGCGGCCGCGGAACGGGTCGGCAGGGCAACGGCCGCCATGTCGATCCCACCACGGGACACGACGAAAGCCACCGACCCGATGAAGGCCGAGACCAGGACCAGGATGAAACCAAGGATCGGCCAGCTGATCGAAGGACGGGCCCGAGCCCCCGGCACGACCGGAGCACCGGCAAGGGGGACGCCTCGCAGGAAGCGCGGGCAGTTGACGTGCCCGCTGGTGAGACAGACCAGGTGCTGCTGCCGAAGGGACTGCGGGACCACCTCGCTCATCGCCGCGCACCGGTTGGCCGGATGCGGCGTCTCGGTCGCGGCCGTCAGCACGTCGTCATCGTCGACCGCGCGCAGGAAGGGGCAGATCGCCGAGTTCGAGGAGGGACCAGCGATGCCGGCCGGCTGCGGCTGCGGCTGCGGCTGCATGAGCAGTCCACCCGTCGCCGGCGGGGCTGCAGAGACGCCAGGACGGTCGGGCGCAAGCGCTGGAACGTCGGCGGCTGACGCGAGTGTGGCGATCGATGCGATCGACGCGATCGAGGCGGTCGGACGGTCGGAGTCGGACTGAGAACCGGTCCCGACGAGTTCTGCGGAGCCGGGCCGCACGGCCGCGACACCCGCTCCAGGACGGTCCGTGGCCGACTCCCGGGGTCGCCCGGGATCGCTGTACCCTGGGTCGGCCGAGTCGACATCCCCGCCGTCCGAAGCCATCGAGTCTGGGTTCGACCTCTGGGGTCGCAGGGGCCTGGAGAACGGGCTCGAAGCGGCGCCAGGATCGTCTGCCACGTGGACTCCCTCGTCTGGTCGTGGGTCGGACGGTCGGGAGTCTAGTACCTTTCGCACCTTGCCGTCACGCCGATGGCGGTGCTAGTGTCCAGCGCCTGAGTCGACCGAAGCGCCCGATCGACCGCTCGACGAGGCTCGCGAGACACGCACGATGGCCCTGCCGCTCCCGATGATCCCGGTCCAGCCCGACGCCTATCACATGGCGCCGCACCGGATCAAACGCTGCACCTTCCGTCGATTGATCGATGTCGAAGCGGGCGCTGAGCGGATCTTCGACGTGGAGTGCCTGTTCCCTGATCGCAAGATCCCGATCCCGTTGGGTGACCTCGACTCGGCCACGCCGATCTGCAATTCGTGCACCGCGCCGCACATCTTCCGGCCCGACGAAGACTGACCGACGCGAGGCGCCAGCGAGGCGGCCTGTAAGCCGAGTTCTGTCCCACGCCGCGCTCACGCGCCGCGCGGGGATGGCCATCCATCTGGGGCCGCCGGTCACCCGACGGCTCATGCGGCCGACCCGAGGGCTGGGCAGCGCACCTCTCCCCCGTGCCGGTTTCCCGGTCCGGGTTGCGCCCTCCTATTTGGCCTTGCTCCGGGTGGAGTTTGCCGCGTTTCACTCCGCTGTCCGACCCGGAGGCCGTACGGCGGCATCGTCACTGTGGCACTGGTCCTCGTCTCGCGACGGACGGGCGTTACCCGCCACCCTGCGCTGAGGAGCTCGGACTTTCCTCACGCCAGGGACCCGGGTCGCCCCGGGCCGATGACGCGCGACCATCCGGCCGCCTCGCTGGCTGGGGGAGTTTACCGCCCGCGGCCTCGAGCGACTCGACTTCTCGACTGCTAGCCGGGACGCCGCACGACCGACGACGGACCACCCTCCTGGGCTCGGTCGATCGCCTCGTTGGCGAGGGCGTCCGCGACCGTGTTCTGGGCGCGGGGCACGTGCGCCGCGGACCACCGGGCGAACGTGCCAAGGGTCCCGCGCGCCTCCGACCAGAGCGGGATGAGCTTCGCGTCCTTGACACGCCAGCGACCAGCCAGCTGCTCGACGATGAGCTTCGAGTCGAGCAGCAGGTGGACCTCTTCCGCCCCTAGTTCCGAGGCCAGGGCGAGCGCCCGCACGACGCCGATGTACTCCGCCACGTTGTTCGTGCGGACGCCGAGATACTCGGAGACGGACGCATCCGGGGTGGCTCGCGGGTCGCGCGCGTCCGGTCGGCGGAGGTCGAACAGCGCCGCCCCAGCCG
>JACCVB010000093.1 GCA_013698385.1 Chloroflexota bacterium | reverse complement strand
GTCGGTACTGGGACCGGATCGAGCGGCCGGAGCAACTCATCGCGTCGCTGCCCGCGGCGATGCGTGTCCTGACCTCGCCGGCGGAGACCGGTGCCGTGACGATCGCCCTGCCGCAGGACGTCCAGGCCGAGGCGTTCGAATTCCCGACGGCGTTGTTCGAGGCACGGACCTGGACGGTCCCCCGCGCCAGGCCGGACGCCACGTTGCTGGACCGGGCGGCCGACGCGATCGCCGCCTCGCGGCGCCCCCTGATCGTGGCCGGCGGTGGCGTGCTCTACAGCGAGGCGAGCGATGTCCTTGACCGGTTCGCACGCCGGTTCGGGGTCCCCGTCGTGGAGACCCAGGCCGGCAAGGGTTCCCTGCCGTGGGGTCACCCGCTGCAGGCCGGGCCGATGGGCGTGACTGGCGGCCTCGCTGCGAACGAGCTGGCCCGCGAGGCGGACCTGGTCCTCGTGGTCGGTTCGCGGTTGTCGGATTTCACGACCGCCAGCTGGACGGCTTGGCAGGACCCGGACGTCCGGTTCGTGGCGCTCAACGTGGCGGAACTCGATGCGGCGAAGGCGTCGGCCATCCCGCTCGTCGCCGATGCCCGGGTGGGCCTGGAGGAGCTGGAGGCGGCGCTGGCGGCCCGCGGCTGGGCGGGCGTAGATCCCCAACGACGCGAGACCACGGATCGCCTCCGGCGAGACTGGGATGACGAGGTCGAGCGCGTCCTGCACCTCGCTGCTCCGACCCATCTCTCGCAGCCGGAAGCGATCCGCCTCCTCAACGAGGCGGCCGGACCGCGCGGCGTCGTGGTCGCTGCGGCGGGTGGGCTGCCCGGGGACCTGCACAAGCTGTGGCGGACGACCACTCCGGGCGGGTATCACCTGGAATACGGGTACTCCACGATGGGTTACGAGGTTGCGGGTGGGCTCGGGGTCAAGTTGGCCGACCCGGAGGCAGACGTGTACGTGATGGTCGGGGATGGCTCGTTCCTGATGCTGTCGTCCGAACTCACGACGGCGGTCCAGGAGGGGCAGAAGATCACCGTCGTCCTGCTGGACAACCACGGATTCCAGTGCATCGCCAACCTGTCCGGCGCGTGTGGTGGGCACAATCCGTTCAACGCGTTCCGGATGCGCGACCCGGCGACGGGCCGGCTGATCGGCGAGCCGTTACCGATTGATCTCGCGGCCAACGCCCGGAGTCTCGGCGCGCACGTGATCGTGGCGCAGGGCCCGGCCGAGTTCGAGCGGGCGCTTCGGGACGCCCGCGCGGTGGAGGGTCCGGTGGTCGTCGTGGCCGAGGTCGATTCGAGCGTCGCGGTCCCGGCCTACGACGCCTGGTGGGACGTGCCGGTCGCAGAGGTCTCCGATTCGGACGCCGTTCGCGCGGCGCGTCGCGGATACGAGACCAACGTGGCTCGCGAACGGCACTTCGTCTGATGGCGCAGATGCGGGTCGCGTCCGCGCCGTGTTCATTCGGGGTGGACGAGGTCGCGGTCGAGGACGCCTGGATGCCCGAGCCCGAGCAGATGTTGGACTGGATGGCAGAGCTCGACTACGCCGGCACGGAGCTCGGTCCGCCCGGGTTCCTCGGGACCGGTCGGCAGGTCCACGAACGACTCGCCGCCCGCGGTCTTGAACTGGTCGGCTCGTTCCTGCCGCAGCGATTCAGCCGCTCCGAGCACGTCGCGGAGGACCAGGCGTGGCTGCGGGCCAGTCTGAAGCTGATCCACGAAGCGACCGGCGACGGGGCGCGGCCGTTCGCCATCCTGTCCGATGGCGTGGACGAGGCGCAGCGGCGGGCATTCTCCGGACGGATCGCGCAGCACCCGGAGACGTGGCTGCCAGCGAGCCGGTTCGACACGCTCATCTCCAACCTGCATCGTGCCGCCGAGATCTGCCGCGAGGCAGACTTCGAGCCCGTGCTTCACCCGCACGCGGCCACGTACATCGAGACCGCCGACGAGATCACCCGGGTCGTGGACCGGATGGACACCTCGCTCGTGGGCCTGTGTCTCGACACCGGTCACTTTCGGTATGGCGGCGCGGACCCGGCCAGCGCGATCCGCGACTACGCGGCGGTCATCCGGCACATCCACATCAAGGACGCGGACACGTCCGTCCTGAGAGGCGTGGCCGCGGACGGTCTCGGCGTGGAGGCGGCCATCGCGCGCGGCGTCTTCTGCCCCCTGGGCGAGGGTGACGCCGGAATCGGCGGGGCGATCGCGGCACTTCGCGAGATCGGCTACGGGGGCTGGCTCGTCGTGGAGCAGGACCAGTTGCTCACGACCAAGGACACACCGGCATCGCTTGTCGAAGCCCAGCGGCGCAATCGCGAATACCTGCGTCAGTTCGGCGCGTGACCGGGTGGCCATGAGCTCCTCGCTGGTGCGCCGGTCCGGCGAACCGGCGGGCGATGGGCGGATCGTGGGAATAACCCGGGCGGAGGGCGGCTGGCGCTACGTCTCCTACGCGGTCCATCGCCTGGCCGACGGCCAGGAGATCCGGCGCGCGGCCGACGACGACGAGGTCGGCGTCGTGGTCCTGGAGGGATCGGCGGACGTACGCGCCGGACACGAGCGCTGGTCCGGGCTCGGGAGTCGGGCGTCCGTGTTCGATGGACCGCCGCCGCCGGTCGTGCTCTCGGAGCCCGGGCGCGACCTCGAGATCCGGGCGACGGGCCCGGGCACGCTGGTCGCGATCGCCTCGGCGCCCGGCGGCGACGTCCGCGTCACTCGTGCGATCGACCCCGCCACGATGCGGATCGAGGAGCGCGGGAGTGGCCAGACCGCACGACGGGTCCATCACCTGCTGCCACCGGCGACCGAAGCCGGTCGGCTCATCCTGGTCGAGGTGTTCACCCCGGGTGGCAACTGGTCCAGCTATCCGCCGCACAAGCACGACACGGAGGATCCGCCGCACGAGGCCTACCTCGAGGAGCTCTACCACTACAAGTTCGCCCGCCCCGCGGGATTCGCCTTCGCTCGGGTCTACACCGCCGACCGCTCGCTTGACGAAGCGATGACCCCGGGCGAGGATGATCTCGTGCTCGTGCCGCGCGGCTACCACCCGGTCGGGATGCCGGCGGGCTACGACGGCTGGTACCTCAACGTGATGGCCGGTCCGGCCCGCGTCTGGAACTTCACGCTTGACGCGGACCACGCCTGGCTGATGGACTGGACGGCATCATGACGAACAGCCCCCTGCGCACGATGGTCGAGACGACGGCGACCGACTTCTGGAGCGACTCCTGCGCGCTGCGCGAACTCGAATACGCGATCGAGCACGGCGGCACGGGCGCGACATCGAATCCGACCATCGTCGGCGAGGTCATCAGGAAGGAATGGGACGTCTGGGCGCCACGCGTCCGGGCCATCGCCGACGAGCGGTCGAACGGGTCCGATCTCGACGTCACCTGGCAGGTCATCGAGGAGATGGCCACGGGTGCGGCGCGGCTGCTCGAGCCGATCTTCCGGCGCGAGGGCGGTCGCAAGGGCCGCCTGTCCATCCAGACGAACCCGACCTGGTGGGCTGATGCCGACCGCATGCTGGAACAGGGTCTTCGGTTCGACACGCTCGGACCGAACATGCAGGTGAAGTTCCCGGCCACGTCGGCCGGTCTGCGCGCGATCGAGGAGGCCACGGCACGCGGCGTGTCCATCAATGCCACCGTGTCGTTCACGCTGCCCCAGGCCCTGGCGGTGGCAGATGCCGTGGAGCGGGGCCTGCATCGTCGAGAAGCGGACGGCCGCGACGTGTCGGCCATGGCCCCGGTGTGCACGCTGATGATCGGCCGGCTGGACGATTGGGTGCGCGCGATCTGCGAACGTGACGACATCGTGATCGACCCCGCGGCCGCGAACTGGGCCGGCCTGGCCGTCATCAAGCGAGCCGTGCCGATGTATCGCGAGCGCGGCTATCGGACGCGCCTGTTGGCGGCGGCCTACCGACACCAGCTGCACTGGAGCGAGCTGATCGGGGGCGATCTCGTGCTGACCATGCCCAGCCAGTGGCAGAAGCGCTTCAATGGCTCATCCGTGGAGGTCCGATCGCGGATCGACGACCCGGTCCCGGCCGGGTACGTCGCAGAGTTGTGCGAGCGGATCCCGGACTTCCGGCGAGCCTACGAACCCGAGGGACTGACTCCGGCCGAATTCGACACGTACGGCGCGACGGTGCGGACGCTGCGCGGGTTCATCGGCTCGTACTGGGATCTCGTCCGGATGATCGACGACATCCTCCTGCCGGATCCCGACTCTCGACGGTGAGCGACGCGAAACCGCGACGGGTGGGTCGACGTCTCGGGGCCAGCGCGGTCACCTGGACCGCTCGACCCTGGAGCTTCCCATGCGATCGATCACCGTCACCCTCCGACTCCCCGGGCCTCGCGCCCGATGGCTCGCCGCCGGCCTTGCGACCGGCCTCGTCGTCGCGACGATCGCCAGTCCGGCCTTTGCGCCCCGCCCGGCGCTCGCCGTCGACCCCGCGGTGACGCCCGAGCACCTGATCACCGTCAACGGCGTCGGCCGGGTCGCCATCCGCCCGGACGTGGCGGACGTGCGCCTTGGCGTCGCGGTCAGCAAGCCGACCGTCAAGGCCGCTCGCGCGGATGCCGCAGAGCGAATGACCCGCGTTCTCGAGGCGCTCAAGAAGCTCGGCATCGCGGACAAGGACCTTCAGACGACGACGCTCTCACTCCAGCCGAACTATGCCTACACGAACGACTCCAGGCCGCCCCGGATCACCGGCTACACGCTGGCGAATGCGATCGCCGTGACGGTTCGCGACCTGGACAAGATCGGTGATGCGGTCGACGACGGGCTGGCCGCGGGGGCCACGACCCTCGACGGCGTGTCGTTCCGCGTCGACGATCCGGCTGCGGCCGAGCAGCAGGCCCGGACCCAGGCGATGGCCGCGGCCAAGGCCAAGGGCGATGCACTGGCGGCCGCCGCAGGGGTCGCCATCGTCGGCGTCGCCTCGGTGACTGAGACCGCGGCGCCCACCCCATATCCCATCGACTACGGAGCCATGCGGTCCGCGGCGATCGCCCAGGACGTGGCCACGCCGGTCCAGGTCGGGACGAGCGATGTGGTCGTCACGGTCGCGGTGGCCTACCTGATCAGCTGACCTCGGTCGGGGCGCGGGGCGCGGGCACGACCACCCGGAGTGCCCGCGGCTGCACCACGAACTCGACCGGGGTCGTGCCGAGGTCGTGTGAATCGGCCCGGCAGGGGAGCGGGTGGGCGCTCGTGGCGCGCACCCGGCTCGATCGATAGGTCGAGACGTGCGGCGAGTACCGCCGCCGCGCGAATGCGATCCCGGCGAGATGGCGGATCAGCTCCCATTTGGAGAAGCCGCGGAAGACCGTCACGTCGAACAGGCCGTCGTCAAGCCGGGCATCTGGCGCGACCATCATCGCGACGCCCGTGTACGGCCCGTTGGAGATCGTGACCATC
>JACCVB010000068.1 GCA_013698385.1 Chloroflexota bacterium | reverse complement strand
CCCTCGGCCAGGACAGCGACGCGATCCTGACCGAGCTCGGCCTGGTGCCAGAGGAGATCGCGCGGCTGCGCGCCGCCGGGATCATCTGAACCGGCGGGGGCGCCGTCCGTCCGTTGCCGTCGTCGATCGCCACCGAAGCGCTGCTAGACTCGGGTGACCCGAACCGTTGCGCCCGTCACCTGCCCCTGGAGACTGCCCGATGACCGACGATCGCGAGCGATGGGCGCTCATCCTGGGCGGCTCGTCGGGCATGGGCGAGGCGACCGCCCTCGCCCTGGCGGCCGCGGGCTACCACATCTGCGGCATCCATCTCGACTTCCGGACCGCCCTGGCCCACGTCGAGGAGGTCAAGGCCGCGATCACGTCGCTCGGCGTCGAGGCGCTCTACATCAACATGAACGCTGCCGACGACGAGAAGCGCGGCGCGGCATTGGCCACCCTGCGCGAGCGGTTCGAGCGCTCGACGGCGGAGGGCCGGCACCCATATGTCCGGGTCGTCATGCATTCTCTCGCGTTCGGGTCGCTCGTGCCATACATCGGCGACGATCCCAAGGGCGCGGTCGATCGCAAGAAGATGGAGATGACCCAGGACGTCATGGCCAACAGCCTCGTCTACTGGGTTCAGGACCTGTATCGCGGCGGCTTCCTGGAGCAGGGCTCCAAGATCTATGCGATGACCTCCGAAGGCTCGTCGCGGGTCGTGCCCTCGTATGGCGTCGTTTCGTCCGCCAAGGCCGCCCTGGAGTCGCACATCCGGCAGCTGGCCATGGAACTCGCCCAGACCGGCAAAGGCATCACCGCCAATACGATCCGGGCCGGGGTGACGATGACGCCCGCGCTGATGAAGATCCCCGAGCACGACATGATCATCGCGTCGGCCACGAAGCGGAACCCGACCGGCCGGATGACGACGCCGCAGGACGTCGCGAAGGCGATCGTCGCGCTGTCGGGGGACGGCATCGACTTCATCAACGGCGAGATCATCGGCGTCGATGGCGGCGAGTTCATCACCGGTTCGTAGTCCGGGCATGGGCGGTCGGGTCATCGTCGTCGGCTCGGTCAATGTCGACCTGGTCGTCGCCGTCAACCGACTGCCGGGGCCGGGCGAGACGGTCATCGGCGGGACGTTCGCGCGACACCATGGGGGCAAGGGCGGTAATCAGGCGGTCGCGGCGGCGCGCCTCGGTGCGTCGGTCGTCTTCATCGGGGCCGTCGGGGATGACGCGTTCGGGGCGGAGGCGCGCCACGCGCTGGAGGTCGAGGGGATCGACACGACCGAACTCCTGACGGTGCCCGACGCCGCGACGGGCGTCGCCCTCATCCTGGTCGACGCGGCCGGGGAGAACAGCATCGCGGTCGCCGGCGGGGCCAATGGCGAGGTCAGTGTCAAGGCGGTCGGGTCAGCGCTGGAGCGCCTGGCGCTCACCGGGTCCGATGTCGTTCTGGTCGGCCACGAGATCCCGACTGCGACCGCCCACCAAGCGCTGGCCCGCGCCCGGATCCGTGGTGCGACGACGATCCTCAACCCGGCGCCGGCGGACGGACTCACCGCTGCGACCCTGGCTCTCGCCGACATCCTGACCCCGAACGATGGCGAACTCGCCGCGTTGCCTGCCGATCGCCCGGCCCGTGGCACGGTCCTCGTCAGCCTGGGTGCCGCCGGTGCGCGGCTGGATCGCGATGGCTCCAGCCTGGCGATCGCGGCACGGCCGGTCACGGCGGTCGACACGGTCGGTGCCGGTGACACCCTCAACGGTGCCCTGGCGGCGGCTTTGGCCTCGGGCCGATCCCTTGAGGAGGCCGCCCGCCGGGCGATCGTCGCGGCGTCGCTCGCAGTCACCCGCGCCGGCGCACGCGAGGGGATGCCGACGAGCGCGGAACTCGAGGGAGCCCTCCGGGCCGACTAGCCCATCGCCGGATCGACCACCGCCCGACGGCGCGTGATCCAGCCCGATCGGGGCGAGAACAGCAGGGCGAGGACGAACAGGAGCGTCTCGATCAGCACGATCGACGCGCCCGACGCGACGTTCAGGTAGAAGCTCAGGTAGAGCCCGGAGACGGCACTCACGATGGCCACCGCGATCGCGATCCGCACGAGATCCCAGAACCGGACGACGAGCAGCTGGCCGGTCGCGGCCGGCGTGACGAGCATGGCCACGACCAGGATGATCCCGACGGCCTGGATGCTGACGACGATGGTCACGCCCATCAGCCCGAGTAGCAGGTAGTCAAGGGCCTGGACCGGCAGCCCGGACGCCGCGGCACCGGACGGGTCGAACGAGGCGTACAGGAACTCCTTGCGCAGGACGGCCACGATCAGGACGACGATGCCGCCCAGGATGCCGACCTGCACGATGTCCGCGAAGGTGATCCCCAGGATGTTGCCGAGCAGATAGCTGAACAGGTCGGACACGTAGTCCTCGATCGTGCTGAACAGCAGGATCCCGAAGGCGAACATGCCGGCGAAGAGGACACCGACCGCGGTATCGAATCGAAGGCCGCCGCGCCGCGAGACGGTTGCGATCGCGAGCGCCGTGCCGACCGCGGCGACGCTCGCCCCGATGTACAGCGGGATCCCCAGCAGATACGAGATGACCAGTCCCGGGAACGCGGCATGGCTGACCGCGTCGCCGATGAACGCGAGCCCGCGCAGGACCACGAACGCGCCCATCACTGCACACACGATCCCGACCAGGATCGCCGCCACGAGGCCGCGCTGCATGAAGCCGTAGGTCAGGGGATCGACGAGGAAGGCGATCATGTCAGCGCGCCTGATCGTGGAAGTGTCGTTCGCCGCCGGGGGCGTCGTCGTGATGATGGGCGTCGTCGATGACCGTGCGCTCGCCGGCCGGCAGCACGATGACGTGGCCGCCGTAGGTCGCCTCCAGGATAGCCGGATCCATGACGAGATCGGCAGATCCGGTGGCCACGATCCGGCCGTTGACGAAGGCGGCCTCGTGGAATCGATGGGCGGCGCAGGCGAGATCGTGGGTGGTGGCCACGACGGTCCGCCCGGCCCGGGTCTGGGCCTCCAGGATGTCCATCAGGTCCTCCTGGGTCGTGACGTCCACGCCGGTCACCGGCTCGTCGAGGAGGTAGAGATCCGGCTTGGCAGCCAGGGCCCGGGCCAGGAAGACGCGGCGCCGCTGCCCGCCGGAGAGTGCCCCGACCTGGCGGTCCATCGCGTCGGCCATGCTCACGAGCTCGAGCGCTTCGCGAACGGCGGCGCGGTCCTCCACCCCGGGTGATCGACCCACCCCGATGAGCGGCACCCGGCCCATCATCACGACGTCGCCGACCGTGACCGGGAACGCCCAGTCGACCATCTCGGCCTGGGGCACGTAGGCGATCCGCTTGGCTTCCTTGCCGGGCGGACCGCCCAGGACCTCGACCGTGCCGGAGAACGGACGCAGCAGACCGGCGATCGTCTTGAGCAGGGTGCTCTTGCCCGCGCCGTTGGGCCCGATGACCGCCAGCAGCGAACCGCTCGGGATCACGAGCGATGCGTTGGCGAGGGCCACCCTGGTCCCGTATCCGGCACTGACGTCCACCAATCGGACGGCGACATCGCCCGGTGACGAAGCGGGCGCCTGGAGTGGCTCGGCCGCGTGGCTTGCCAGCGTCATCCCGTGCCGGCCGGGGGTCGCGTGCTCACCGGAGCGCCTGCACGATCTGGGCGACATTCCATTCCATCATCCCAAGGTAGGTGTCGGCCGGGGGCGGGCCCACGGTGTCGTTGTAGAGGGTCGTCACGACCTGGGTCACGCCCGCTTCCGCGGCCAGCGTCTCGGTCAGCTTCGGGCTGAACTGTGCCTCGGAGAATACGGCCTTCACGCCCGCCCGCTTGACCGTCTCGACGAGATCGGCCAGTTCGGAGGCGGTCGGTTCCTGGCCGACGTTGGCGAGGAGGACACCGATCAGCTCGAAGCCGTAATGCCGCGCGAAGTAGGGGAAGGCATCGTGGGCCGTCACGAGCTTGCGGTCGGCCGCGGGGATCGTCGCGATGGCCGCCTTATTGGCGTCATCCATGGCTGTGATCGCGGCCGCGTACGTCGTTCGGTTCGCCTCGAAGGTGGCCTTCTCGGCCGGGTCCAGTTCGGAGAGCCGGGCCGTGATGGCCGGCAGGTAGCGATCGACGACCAGGCTCGGATCCAGCCAGAAATGCGGATTGCCCTCGCCGTTGATCGTGATCTCGTCGATCCCATCGCCCAGCACGAGGCGTGACGCGGCGCCTTCGTCCGCGGCGGCGAGGAGGTCATCGAGGAAGTCATCCAGCCCGACCCCGTTGGACACGATCAGGTCGGCTCCGCCGAGCTTGCGGGCGGCGTCCGGCTTCGGTTCGTAGTCCTCGGGTCCGGCACCGGCCGGGATGATGGAGACCACCGTCACCCGATCTCCCCCGATGTTGCGGACGATGTCGGCGAAGACCGTGGTGGTCGCCACGACCTTGACGGCTCCGCCCGATGGTGCCGCCCCGAATGCACCGGGACCGCACGCCGAGATGCCGAGGCCGAGCGCCGCCAGGATACCGAGGGCCGAACGGCGCCGGAAGTCGATCGTCATGGGCGTCAGGCCGGCCGTTGGAGTGGGAACGGCGCCGCAGGGAGGCACGCCGGACAGAGGCCGAACAGCTCCAGCTTGTGCTCGTCCACCCGATAGCCGGTCCGTTGGGCGACCTCGCGGACCACCGTCCGGAGGCCGGCATCGTCGATCTGCGCCGTGCGCCCGCAACGGGAACAGACGACGTGGTGGTGATGGGTCGGGGCACATCCCACGTAGGCGTGCTCGCCGCTGGGGAGGTCGATCCGTTCCACCACGCCCAGTCCGGACAGGGCATCAAGGGTCCGAAAGATCGTCGCTCGACCGATTCCCAGGCTCCGCGCCTGTGACTCCGCGACCAGATCCGCGGCGGAAAAGTGGCCGGCTTGATCCGCGATGAGCTGCGCCAGCGCGCGCCGCGGCGCGGTCAAGCGCAGGCCGGCACGCGCCAGCGCGTCGAGGAACGGCGTGGGATCAACCATGTCGAGACGGTAGCACGATTCGGGGCGTGATGCGACTGAGTCTCAGTATGGCGGGGCCGTTGGGCGTCGGGTCGTGATGGATCGATCGGTCAGCGCCGGGCGAGGTCCGACGGCGCATAGCCGGTCAGTTCGACGTAGGCCTGGCCGCCGATCGAGCGCCCGGACCGGGTTGCCGTCACGGCCTGCGAGCCCTCCCAGTAGATGACACCCGTGGTCGCACGCGTGTCAAGCTCCTGGCCGGCGACCGTAGGGCGCAGGTCGATCCGGAGGTCTTCGCCGGGGATCTCGATCGTCCAGCCGGCCGGATAGTCGGCCCCGGTCGCGGGGCTCCTCCAGCGGTCCGTCGCCTTCACGCTGAATGCGTCCCGGGCCAGATGGGTCGTCGTCCCGTCGGCGTTCACGATCGTGCCGTAGATCAGTGGATAGCTGCCGTCGGCGTCGCGGACCAGGGACAGGGTCAGGTCCGTCCCGTCGTCCAGGTTGACCGCGAACCAGTCCCAGCCACCGCCGCCGACGCTGATGAAGTCGCCCCACTGATGGTCGAACCAGGCTTCGCCCGTCACCTCGAAGGTCTGCCCGCCGAGGTTCAGCGTTCCGGTGGCGTCCATCGCGGTCCGCGAGTAGTAGTACGAGCCGCCGGCCGGTCCGAAGTCTATCCAGCCGTCCGTGTCGTGGAGGGCCGGCGGATTACGACTCGTGAGGGCGAGGTCCAGGCCGAGTCCGCCAGGGCTTTCCGCTTCGGCGGCCTCCGTGGGCGCGAGCGCGGCCGAGAGCTGGTCGGTCCCGTCCGCGCCGGTCATCGTCCAGGCGCGGCGGTCGAACGTCGCGGGATCCGTCGGATCGATGCCCGTGAGGGCCAGGTCGAAGCCCGCCGGGCGGCCCGCCGCGTCCCTCGGCGAGCGATCCACTCTCGCCCCGACCTCGAGGCGCTCCCCATAGCGGAAGGTGTCGCCGGCCTCGTCCGTGACGGCCAGGTGCGAGGCCCAGGTCGTCGGGAATGCGCCGCGTTCCGCGCGGAAGATGACGTACTCGAAGCCGAAGCTGCGGCCGTCGGCGGCACGCAGGTGGCCCGTGTAGTACCACCATTCAGTGAGCCGGTCATGCGGGCCGTCGTCGCGCGGCAGGACGACGGGCTGTGGATCGGCGACCGCGATGGGCGCCGGCGTGGGGGGCGCGACGGACGGGCGCGGGGCACTCGGAGCGGCGAGGATCGGCGAGCCGGCCGTGCAGCCGGTCAGGACCACGATGCTGCAGATCGCGAGCGCGATGATGGCGCGCTCGTACCTCATCGGGCGCCCGCTTCGATGGCGGCTTCGGTCGCCGCCTCGGACGCCGGCAGTCGATCGCCGATGAATCGTTCCAGGCTGGCCGGCATCCACCAGTTCCAGTGGCCGAGGAGGCGCATCGTGGCCGGCACGAGCAGCGCGCGGACGACGGTCGCGTCGAGCGCGACGGCGATCGCCATGCCGATGCCGAGGGCCTTGATCAGCACGATGTCGGCAAACGCGAACGAGCCCGCGACGAGCACGACGATGAGCGCCGCGGAGGTCACGATCCGGCCACTCCGCTCAAGGCCGCGGGCGACCGCCTCCGTGTTGTCGCCGGTCCGGTCCCAGACTTCCTTCATCCTCGAGAGCAGGAACACCTCGTAGTCCATGGACAGCCCGAACAGCACGCAGAACAGGATGACCGGCTGGGTCGTCTCGACGAAGCCCAGCGGCTGGAACCCGAGGATCGCGCTGAGGTTGCCGTCCTGGAAGATCCAGACGAGCGCACCGAAACTGGCCGCGATGGACAGCGTGTTCATGACCAGCGCCTTGGCCGGCAGGACGACCGATCGAAGCAGCGCGAAGAGGACGAGATAGGTGGTCACGACGATGAACAGGGCCGTGCGCGGGAAGTCGGCCGCGACGCGATCGACCACGTCGCTGACGTCCGCGGCACCACCGCCGACCTGAACGGTCACCCCGGCCGGCGGCGCCAGGCCGCTCGTCGGGTCCCGCATCGCGCGGACGAGGGCGCGGCCCTCATCCCGGTTCGGGCCGTAGGGCGTGAACACGGTGAACGCGGTCAGGTCGCCGTTCGTCGTCGCGGAGAGGGCGGTTGCGACGAATCGATCGCGCGGTCCGTTCGGGTCGCCGTAGAGCAATCGATATTGCTGGAGGCTCAGTCGACGGTCGACGTCGACCAGGCTCTCCACCCGGACGACCCTCGGATCGGCGGCGAGCCGGCGCGAGTAGTCGTACAGGCGTCCCAGATTGTCCGGCGAGGTCGCGTCGCCGACGGTCCGGACGGCCAGCGTGAGCGGCGCGAACTCGCCCTCACCGAATTCCGCCGTGAGTCGATCGAAGGCGGCGCGCGACGGCACGTTCGGCGGCAGGATGCTGGCGTCCGGGGCGTTGAACCGGACGTGCAGGAACGGCGAACCAAGGACCAGCAGCACGGCGAGCGTGGGGATGAGCACCACGACGGGCCGGCGCATGACCCAGCGCGCGAGGCGCGCCCATGGGCCGTCGACGTTCGTGCCCACGGCGACCCTTCGCACGGCGAAGCGGTCCAGGCGCGAGCCGATCAGGAGGAGGACCGCCGGGAGCAGGGTGAGCGCCGCGAGGACGGCGAGGCCGACGACGATGGCCCCGGCGATGCCCACGGAGCGCAGGATCATGAACTCGAACAGGACGAGGCCGAGCAGGCCAAGCAGCACGGTCAGGCCGCTGAAGAAGACGGCCCGACCGGCCGTGGCCACGGTGACTCGGACCGCCTCGGCAACGCGCTGCGGGTCGTCCGCCGGTCTGTGGGCAAGCTCCTCGCGGAACCGGCTGGTCATCAACAGCGAGTAGTCCACGCCCAGGCCGAGACCCAGCAGGGTGGCGAGGTTGAGCACGAAGATGCTCATCGGCGTGACCGACGCGATCAGGAAGATGGCGGCCAGCGCCACGATCACGGACGCGCCGCCCACGATCAACGGGACGCCCGCCGCGACGATCGACCCGAAGACGAGGACGAGGGCGAGCGCTGCCAGCGGCAACGAGATGATCTCGCTGCGCTGGAGGTCACGCTCCGAGACGGTCTGGACGTCGCCATAGAAGGCCGGGCCGCCGGCCAGCTCGACGTCAAGGCCGGGTGCGTCTTGGAGGCGCTCCCGCAGGATGGGCAGCGCGTCGGGCGAGTCGTCGGGTGGCAGGTCGAGGAAGACGATGTCGTAGGCGGTGTGCCGATCTGCCGAGATCTGCCGCGGCTGGAGGAGATGCGACACCACCTGGGCCACGTGTGGAGCGCTGGGGATGTCGACCACCGCGGCCGATGCGGCGAGCTCGAACGCCGGGGTGCCTGCTTGCAGGGTCGGGCTGGAGAAGACGATGACGAGGGCCGAGGGCGGGGCGCCCAGCTCCGCCTCCAGAGTGGACTTGGCACGGGCCGACTCGAGATCGTCGAGGATGAAGCCGCCGGCGCTCAAGGCGCCCGGGGCCTGTGGAGCGAGGGGGAGCGCGAGCAGCAGGAGCAGCGCCCAGGCGCCGATGACCCAGCGGGCGCGGCGCACGACGAAACGGCCGAGTCGATCGAAGGGGGTCACAAGTAGGGTTCGTGTCCGAGGGTCGGGTGGATGGGGCGGTTCCGTCCGCGCCCCGTTGGGATCCCATCGTAGCCGCAAACCGCCATCGACCCGGTGGCCACGTCTGCTAGCATCTCGGCGTTCGGCCGACGTCGGGTCGGCGTCCTCACGAGGCTCGCGATGCAGCTGTTCCTGATCGCCTTCCAGCAGCCCATCCCGTTCGGGATCAGCGCTGTCGTCGTGATCGTGATGATCGGGATCATCCTCAAGTCCGCGCTGACCGCTGAAGGGGGGTCGCGCTGGGTTCGCCGCGTGACCGGCACCAATGCCAAGTTCCTGTTCACATTCCTGTTCATCGGCTGGGCGGTGGTGTTCGGGATCGGCTTGCAACTGGTGCCGCATGTGGGGGCGAGTTCGCCCTACGGAGCGCTGGGTCTGATCGCGTTGTTCACGGGCTTCTTCATCGCCATGGGCTTTCTCTGGGCGGTCATCGGCGAGTAGTTCGCTTCTGGACTCAGGCGGCCCATCGCCGCCGGTGGCAAGCCGACATCGCCGACATCGCCGGGCGTCCTACGGGGAGCCGTTCCGACGCGACCGACTCTGACCCGATCCACCATGAACGATGTGCGCGGGAGCCACGCTATGGCCGACCGTGGGTGACAAGACCGGTCCGCACCCGCCGATTCGCGACGTAACGTGCACGACGGACCACATCCTTCATGATCGCGGCCGGTCCGAGAACCTGATCCGCCCGCGTACCCGCCATAGCGTGGCTGGGGTGCACATCCTTCACGATCGCGGACGGTCCGGCCGCGACTGACGGGACCCCCAGAGACTCACCCTGGGCCGCGGTGCGTTCGCCCGAATCCACCGCTGGCCTCGCCGGCAGCCTGACGCTATGATGCGCGGAGTTGCAGCGTGCATAAGTTCTATGCACCCGCGGTGGGCACGAACGACCCAAGACCCGGAGGCCATCCAGTGGATGCCAAGGAGATCCAGACCGCCGTTGCCCACCAGGCAGCGGCGCGGGCCGCCACCGAGACCCCGTTCGTGAACCTGGCGGATCCGGCGACACGGCTCGGGGCTGACGGACGACCGGCGCAGAGCCGTCGCGCACCGATCTTCGAGGACGTGCCCGACACGCAGTGGAACGACTGGCGCTGGCAGCTCAGCCACCGGGTCAACGACCTCACCGAGATCGAGAAGATCCTGAACCTGACCGATGAAGAGCGGGCCGGACTGTCCGCTCCGGACAAGTTCCGGGTCGATATCACCCCCTATTTCATCAGCCTGATCGACCCCGACGACCCGGACGACCCGATCCGGCGCCAGGTGATCCCGCTCGGTCGCGAGCAGCAGGCCTTCACGGCGATGATGGAGGACTCGCTCGCGGAGGACCGTCATTCCCCCGTGCCCGGCCTCGTCCATCGCTACCCGGATCGCGTCCTCATGTTGGTCACGACCCAGTGCGCGAGCTACTGCCGCTACTGCACCCGGTCGCGGATCGTGGGCGACCCGACCCAGAACTTCAACCGCAAGGACCACGAGGCCCAGCTGGAGTACCTGCGCCGGACCCCGCAGGTCCGCGACGTCCTGATCTCAGGCGGCGATGGCCTGACCCTCGCACCGAAGCTGTTCGAATCGATCCTTCGCGGTCTGCGCGAGATCCCGCACATCGAGATCATCCGGATCGGCAGCCGCGTTCCCGTCTTCCTGCCCCAGCGCATCGACGACGAGCTCGCCGAGATGCTCGGCAAGTACCACCCGCTCTGGATCAACCTGCACTTCAACCACCCGAACGAGATCACGCCCGAGGTCTCGCGGGCCGTGGACAAGCTGACGAGGGCCGGGCTGCCGGTCGGCAACCAGAGCGTGCTCCTCGCCGGCGTCAATGACTGCGTCCACATCCAGCGTTCGCTCGTGCACAAGCTCGTGGCCAACCGGATCCGGCCGTACTACCTCTACCAGTGCGACCTGGTGGAAGGCTCGGGCCATTTCCGTACGCCCGTCGGCAAGGGCCTCGAGATCATGGAGGGCCTGCGCGGACACACGAGTGGCTATGCGGTGCCGACCTACGTGATCGATGCACCCGGCGGCGGCGGCAAGATCCCGGTCATGCCCAACTACCTGATCTCGTACTCCGATCACAAGGTCGTGCTGCGCAACTACGAGGGCTACATCACGACCTACGAGGAGCCCGAGACGTATCGCAAGCACGACTCGGCCGCCTGCCAGTACTGCCAGCACGAGCGGCCCGAGCCCGGCCAGTCCGGCGTTCTTGGCTTGCTCGAAGGCGAGCGGATGTGGATCGAGCCCAAGGGCTTCGAGGAAGTCCATACCCGCGGCAACACGGAGGCCCATCGGCTGCAGGACCCCGCGAAATGGGTCCCGTTCGGCGTCGGCGCGATCCAAGGCAAGGCCGGCCCGGCCTTGCGCGTGCTCGAACCCGGCCCCGGCGACGCGGCGGGTCCGGACTACGGGCCGGGTGAAGAGCCCCGCCCGCGCGAGGGTGAGCCGACCGCGGCTGCCCACGGGGAGTTGCTCTAAGGTCGCGGCACCTCCACCCGGCGGCGGGCCTGGGGGGCGAGATCCGGCGGTCGTACTATCGGCCGGTGGAAGCGCGGAGCACTAGCCGCCCGTTGATCGGCCGCGACGAGGATCTCGAAGCGGTCCTGGCGGCCGTCTCAGAGGCGAGCGCGGGTCGACCCCGGGTGGTCGTCGTCGCCGGTGAGGCAGGCATCGGCAAGTCCAGGCTGGTCCGGGAAGTCGCCGACCGCGTGCGCGCTCAGGGGGATCGGGTCCTGTCCGGCGGCTGTCTCGATATCGGCGACGGTGGGCTGCCCTATCTGCCGGTGGCTGAGGCGATCCGTGGCCTCATCCGGGACACCTCGGACCCGGAAGCGGATCGGCTGCTTGGGCCTGCCCGGGAAGACGTCGAATTGCTGTTGCCGGGCCTGCTCGCGGTGACCACTCCCGCCTCGGCATCCGCCGACGACAAGCGACCTCCCGACCCCGAACCCCCACCGTTCGCCGGCGGCTTCGGCCAGGCGCGCCTGTTCGAGCGTCTGCTCGGCCTGGTCGGTCGACTCGGCGCGGCGGCCCCGACACTCCTCGTCATCGAAGACGTCCACTGGATCGACCGCGCGACGCGGGATCTGCTGACCTTCCTCTTGCGCAACCTGACCGACGAGCGGCTCGCGATCGTGCTCACGTGTCGGATCGACGACCTGCCTCGCGGCCACGCCGTCCTTGCCTGGTTGGCCGAGATCGGTCGCTCACCACACAGCGCCAGGGTCGATCTCGAACGCCTGGATCGGGCCGCCGTCGTCCGCCAACTCCACGGGTTGTCGGGTCGGACGCCGGACCCCGCATCGGCCGAGCGGATCTGGCGTCGATCCGAGGGCAACCCGCTGTTCGTCGAGGAACTGAGCTCCGCGCTCCTGCGGGGCGAGCCGGAGGACCAGCCAGCGTCCGTGGTCGAGATCCTGCTCGCTCGCGTGAGCGGGCTGTCCCGGGAGGCTGGCGAGGTCCTGGCAGCGGTCGCCATCGCCGGCCGGCCGGTCGACGAAGCGCTCATCGTCGAGGTCCTGGCATGGCCGGAAGCCGACCTTCGGGCGCCGTTGCGGGAGGCGCTCGACCGCAGCGCGCTCATCGTCGTTCCGGTCTCCGGGCAGTTCCGCTTCCGGCACGAGCTGCTCCGCGAGGCGGTCGAGCGGACGTTGCTGCCGGGCGAGCGGCGAGCCCTCCATGCGCGACACGCCGTCGTCCTGCAGGCTCGTCCGGACCTCGCCGATCCGAGTCCGGCGGGGGCCGCCAGCGAGCTCGCCCACCACTGGGCCGCCGCGGATCGCGTTCCTGAGGCCTATGCCGCCTCGATGGTCGCCGGTCAGGCAGCGGTCGCGATCCATGCACATGCGTTGGCCCATCGCCAGTTCGAGCACGCCATGGACCTGGAAGAACGGCTGCCGGCCGACGCACGCCCGTCGGTGGCCGAACGCGTCGCGCTCCAGCGCGCGGCCGCCGACGCCGCCGACCTCACCGGCGATCTCACGCGCGCCGTCGCCCTCACCCACGCGTCGCTCGAGCTCGTCGACTCGACAGAGGATCCCGCCACGGCCGGTCTGCTGCACGGACGTCTGGGCTACCTCGGCTGGCTGTCCGGTGACGGAACGACGGCCCTGGCGGAGCATCGGCTGGCGGTGAAGCTCGTGCCGGCTGAGCCGCCCAGTGCCGAACGCGCCCGAGTGCTCGGGGCACTCGGCGGTGCCCTCATGGGCATGGGTCGGTGGGCGGAGTCGCGTGCGACGTGCGAGGCCGCGATCGACTGCGCGGCGAGCGCCGGGGCGCTGGCCGAAGAGAGCCGGGCCCGCAACATGCTGGGGTCGGACCTCGTGGCACTCGGCGAGGTCTATGCCGGCATCGACCAACTCCAACAGGCGTGCCGACTCGCGGCCGAGACGGGCAACACGGAACTCCTGATCGTGGGTCACCACAACCTGGCCTTGAACCTGCTCCAGGCGGACCGGTTCGAGGAGGCGCTGGCGGAAGCGAGCCAGGGAAGGATCGATGCACGCGAACACGGGCTGGAACGTCGGTTCGGGCAGGACCTGGCCGCGCTCGAGGCGGACGTCCTGCTCCGACTGGGGCGTTGGGACGGGGCCGCTGTCGTGACCCTCGAGGGTCTCGCGCTCGACCCGCTCGGGACCGGCACGACGTACCTCTCCGCGGTCCGAGCCCGCCTGCTCGCCCTGCGCGGCCATGGAGAGGGGGCCAGGCGGCGCCTCGCGGCGATCGACCTCAGCGCGCTCGATCCCGACGTGGCCGCGTTCGTGGCGGCGGTGGCCGCCGAGACGGGACTGGCCCGGCGCCCGACCGGCGAGGCCAGCGGCGACACGGGAGGCTTGGGAGGCGCCAAAGCAACGGACAGCGCGAATGCGCTCGCGTCCGTGGAGGAGGGGCTGGCCTGCCTGGAGGGCCTGGACGATGTGCTCTGGACGGCTCCTCTCGTGGCCATCGGGATCCGGACTGCGGCTGACGAGGCGGAGCGCGGCCGGGCCGGTCGGGAGCCCGCGAGATCGGCCGCGGCACGATCGGCGGCAGACCCGTTGGTCGCCCGGATGCCCTGGCTTGAAGCGCATGCCAGGACCCGCGGGGCTGAAGCCTGGCTGACCATGTCCCGGGCCGAATCGGCGCGACTCGCCGGGGCCGCCGATGCCCAGGCATGGTCGGCGGCCGTCAGTGCCTGGGACGCCCTACCCGATCCCTTCGCGGCCGCCTATGCCCGGCTGCGGCACGCCGAGGCACGGCTTCGAGTCGACGGGATGCGCGCGAGCGTCGACGCCGAGCTTCGTGCGGCCCACGCCATCGCGGTCAGCCTCGGCGCCGAACCGCTTCGGCAGGCGATCGAGGCGCTCGCGGGACGCGCCAGGGTCCGGCTGCCCGACCCCGTGTCCGTGCTGGCCGAGCCAGCAACGCCGGTGTCCGACGGTGCGCCGACGGCCGCCGGGCCCCCGCCCGGGACGCCCCCGGCGGCGGCCATCGCGGCGCGATCCCTGGGCCTCTCACCGCGCGAGGTGGAGGTGCTGGGGCTCGTCGCGCTCGGTCGATCGAATGGCGAGATCGCCGAGGAGTTGTTCATCAGTCGCAAGACGGCGTCCGTGCACGTCACGCACATCCTGGACAAGCTCGGCGTATCGAACCGGGTCGAGGCGGCCATGGTCGCCGCCCGGGCCGGCCTCGTGCCGGGCGACGGCGCGTAGGCGGGACACCGCTACGCTTTGGTCGATGCCTGCCCACACTTGATCTCCTGCGAGGAGATCTCGACGGGGATCAGCCCGTCCACGTTCGGTTCACCGATCGCGATGTCGCGGATGACGCTGCCGGACTTGGCCATGAGCGCTGTGGCCTCGCGGACGCAGCGCAGGAGCTCGCCAGCCTTGGGTTCCATCCAGCAAACGTCGAGATCGACGACGCGGGTCGCGTAGCCGGCGCGCTCCAGCGCCCGGAGGGTCTGGTCGTGCTGCTCGTCGCTGACCGAGAAGGCGAATTCCCCGCCGAGCTCGAGGTCGCTCCCGCCGGCAGACACCAGGTTCACGCCCTCGTCGTACAGCACCTGGAGCAGTGCCTCCAGGTCGGGTGGCGACTTGGCGGGGACGGTGCGGATCTGCTGATGCATGGTTTACCTCCAGAAAGTCAGGTCGTCCGGCCGTGAACGGGGCGTTCCAGGATCACCTTGCGGGTCATGGTACGCCCGGTCCACGGCCGAAGCGACGTCCCCCCTGGGCGAAGAAGGCTCGGTCCTACGGCCGGGAGGCGGCCGCGCCCTCGTTCGCCGGCCGAGGGGCCCAGCCGCCGAATAGGCGAGTGAGGCGCGCCCGGAACGGGACGCTGTCGATGGTGCCCGAGAGGTGGCCGTCGCGGACCTGCCGAGCCAGGCGCGCCTGTTCCGCGTGGCGGTGATCCTCGGCGATCTTCTGGGCTGCCAGCATGTACAGCACGGTCGGGTGATTCATGGCCTGAGGCCTCCTGACGATCTCGCCGGACTCTTGTGCGGCGTCAGGAGCAACGTAGGATGTGGCCGCCGGGGCGCCATCGGGCGATCGGCTTATTCAGGAGCCCGCTGCTACCTCAAAGATCGAACGTCCGAAGCCCAAGGTTCCTTATGAACCGTCGGCGGCCGTCTCCGTGGCGACGAGCTCCAGAGCCCTGGTCAGCTGTGCGTCCTTGATCCCCGAGACCTCGGCCGGGGTCATGCCACGCACATCGTCCGGGACCACGGGCAGGACACCCTCGGCCAGCTTGACCGGCTCGTCCGGGGCGATCCCTTCCTTCCAGATGCGACGCCCGTCCGGGGTCAGCCATTCGACCGTACCGACCCGCAGGGCGGATCCGTCGGTCAGGGAGAACTCGCTGAGGACGGTGCCGGTGCCAAACGTGGTCTCGCCCACGATCTTCGCGCGCTTGGCATCCTGCAGCGCACCAGACACGATCTCTGACGAACTGGCGGTGTTGACGTCCACGAGCACGACCAGGGGCAGGTCCGTGGCGACCCCGCCGGCGGAGACCTCGTGACGCTCCTCCCCGCCCTGGGCGTTGCGCTCGATATAGACGAGGCCCTTGTCCAGGAACTGGCTGGCGACCCCGACGGCCTCGTTGACGTAGCCGCCCGGGTTGCCGCGAAGATCGAGCACGACGCGCTGGGCGCCCATCTCGCGTGCGGCGTTTAGCGCCTTGACCAGCTCGTCCGCGGCACCAGATGAGAACTGGTCCAATCGAACGAGGGCCGTCGTCGTTCCCGGGACGAGCGCCCAGGAGACAGGCTCCAGGGGCACATCGGCGCGCACGATGGAGAGGGATCGTTCCGGCCCGTCGACTCCCGCGCGGAGGGTGATCGACACCGTCGTGCCAGCTTCACCGCGGACCCAGCCGGCGACCTCGTCGAGGGTCTTGTCCTGGGCCGACTTGCCGTCCACGTCGACCAGCAGATCGTCCGGCTTCACGCCGGCTCGGGATGCCGGGCTGTCGCGAAAGACGGACACGATCCGGGGCAGGCCGCCGTCCGTCGTATCGATGCGCACGCCGATCCCGACGTATGAGCCCGACAGGGCCGCGTTGCGGGCAGCCCGCTCCTGGGGCGTCAGGAAGTCCGTGTGGCCGGTGTCGCCGACGGCTTCGGTCATCCCGTTGATGGCACCGTAGATGAGCGCCTTGTCTTCAAGCGTGTCCTTGCGCACGTATTCCTTATGAAGCGTGTCCCAGGCTTCCTGGATGAGGCTGAAGTCCGTGGGACCCGCGGGTGTCGCCGGGCCGGCGGCGGCCGCGGGGCTGGCCGTGGCCGGGACTGCGGCCCGATCGACCGGCGTCACCAGGCGACCGACGCCGACACCGACCCCGAACGTGGCGATCAACACCAGGCTGATCACGAGGCCGATACCGGCCATCCGACCGGTCCTTCGGCTGGTGTCGGAGACCGGCCGGACCCTGACCGGTTCGGTCGCGGGCGGGGTGGTGGGCGGCTGGGGCGGGATCGGCTGGTCATCCATGGGGGGCGTCGAAACTCATACGGTGGCAGGGTCGGACCACGCTCCGCGCGGCCATACCGGACGAATCCGGTGACGTGAAGCATGGACCAGATCGGTTGCGAGCAGGGTGGCCGCCCGATGAAGGTTCGTACGCTCGCCGCCCCCGGATCAGCGGGCCGCGTACCGAGCGTAGTAGTCATGCGCCGACTCCACGGTCGCCACATCGGGTGCGAATCGGTCCGGGGCGAACATCTGGAGTCGTGGATGCCGCTGCCCGCTGGCCACCTCCGTCGCGAGCAGCTCGACGAGATAGGGAGCGAGCAGCATGCCCCGCCCACTCCATCCATTCGCCTGCCACCAGCCGCCGAGTTGTTGCGTGGGGCCGACGAGCGGGAGGTGATCCGGCGAAACGTCATACATCCCGGCCCACTGGCGGATCACCGTGGCGTTCTCAAGGAGGCGGGCGGCACGGACGATCGATCACCCGGATCGCCGCGTCGAGTGCGGTAGACTCGCGTCAATCCCGAGTGAATCCGCCTGAGATCTGCCGTCCCGTGACCGACGCTCCTGCCGCACCCATCGGGCTTGGTCCCCTCC
>JACCVB010000038.1 GCA_013698385.1 Chloroflexota bacterium | reverse complement strand
GTCGCGACCGGCTTCCCCTCAGGTCAGACGTTCCGCGACATCAAGTTGGCCGAAACGCGGGCCGCCGTGGACGCCGGGGCCGACGAGATCGACATGGTCATCGACCGCGGCGCGTTCCTGTCCGGTGACTACGCGACGGTGTTCGAGGAGATCGTCGAGGTCAAGGACGCGTGCGGCGCGGCGCATCTCAAGGTCATCCTCGAGACCGGCGAGCTCGAGACGTACGACAACGTGCGGCGTGCTTCGATCCTCGCGATGGCGGCCGGAGCCGACTTCATCAAGACCTCCACCGGCAAGGTCGTGCCGGCCGCGACCCTGCCGGTCACGCTCGTCATGCTGGAGGCGATCCGCGATTTCGAGCGGGCGACCGGTCGCCAGGTCGGGATGAAGCCCGCGGGCGGGATCCGGACCGCCAAGGAGGCCATCCAGTACCTCGTGGTCCTGTACGAGACGCTCGGCCCGCGCTGGATGACCCCCGACTGGTTCCGCTTCGGCGCGTCTTCGTTGCTCAACGACGTGCTGATGCAGATCCAGTTCCAGCGCTCGGGGCGCTACCAGGACCCGGACGACTTCACCCTGGACTGAACAGCCAGACAGGGTCGCCGGTCCGGGTCGACGACACGCGCGCCTCTCCCGCGACACGCGACCCCCGGCCGCCAACTTGCTAACCTTTACGTCAACGTCAAGGTCTAGTATCATCCCAGAGTGACCGACGCGACCGCATCCACGCCCATCCTGCCTCCTGCAGGAACCGAGCGTCTGCTGCGGATCCAGGAGGTCGCGGCCGAGACCGGCTTAACGACGCGGGCCATCCGCTACTACGAAGAGATGGGCCTGTTGGAGCCGGCCGCGCGGTCGGACGGGGCGTACCGGCTGTTCGATGCCAGCGATCTCGAGCGGCTTCGGTTCATTCGGAGCCTGCGCGACGACGCCGGGTTCTCCCTAGCCCAGATCGGCCAGCTGCTCGAGGACGATGTCGCCCGCGAACGCAACCGTGAGCGCTTCCGCTCGACGACCGACCTCGATGAGCGCAGGACGCTCATCGTCGACGCGCAGGCGCGGGTCGATCGCCAGATCGCGACGCTCGAAGAGAAGGCCGCTCGGCTGACCGAGATGATCGATGCCGCCCGGGGCCGTCGGCGGCACCTCGACGCCCACATGGCCGAGCTGGACGGTGGCCGGGACCCGCATCCCGGCAGCGGCGCGCACCCGCATCCCGGCGGCGAGGGCACGGACCCGAGCCGATGACCGATCCCACCGCGTCGGCTCGACGGCGCGTGATGTCCACCCGCGGCATGAACGCCTTCCGTCATCGCAACTATCGACTGTTCTTCAGCGGACAGGCCATCTCGCTCATCGGCACCTGGATGCAGCAGGTGTCCCAGTCCTGGCTCGTGCTCCAGCTCAGCGGCGGCGACCCGCTCTGGCTCGGCGTGGTGACGGCGGCTCAGTTCCTGCCGGTCATGGTCCTTGGCCTGTTCGCCGGGATCCTGGCCGACGTCCTGCCCAAGCGGCAGACCCTGATGGTCGTCGAGGCCGTGATGATGATGCTGGCACTCGTCCTCGCCATCCTGACCGTGACCGGGCTGGTCCAGATCTGGATGGTCCTCGTGCTGGCCGTCCTGCTCGGTTGCGCCAATGCGATCGAGATGCCGGTTCGGCAGGCGTTCGCGATCGAGATGGTCGGGCCGCGGGACGTCGGCAACGCGGTCGCGCTCAACTCGGCGATGCTCAATGGCGCACGGGTCGTGGGTCCGGCGGTGGCGGGTCTCACGATCGGCGCCTTCGGGATCGCGGCCGCCTTCGCGATCAACGGCCTGAGTTTCCTGGCCGTCCTGATCGGCCTGTCCCGGATGCGAGATGACGAACTGCACCTGCCGGCACGCATCCCGCGTCCTCGATCCGTGGCGGAGGTCGGGTCGAACCTGGCCGAAGGGCTGCGCTTCGTCCGCAACACCCCGATCGTGCTCATGTCCATCGTCGTCGTGGGCCTGGTCGCCACGCTCGGCATGAACTTCAGCGTCCTGGTGCCGCCCCTTGCCGCAGGAGTCCTCAAGAGTGACGCGGCAGGCTACGGGTTCCTGATGACCGCGACCGGGGTCGGTGCCCTGGCGGCGGCCGTGGCCCTCGTCGCGGGGGGCCGGCCGCGACCGGTCTGGATCGGCGCCGGGGCGGTCGTGCTCGGGGTCGCATCGGTCGCGCTTGCCGCCTCGACCTCATTCCCGCTGTCCATGCTCCTGCTCGTGCCGGTCGGCGCGGGCGGCATCGCGATGGCCGCGACGGCGAACGCCGCGATCCAGGTCGCGGTCCCGGACGGATTGCGCGGCCGGGTCATGAGCGTCTACACGACGGTCTTCAGCGCGTCCATGCCGGTCGGCGGGATCGCCATGGGTGCGCTCGCATCCGTGGTCGGGATCCCGATCACCCTGGCGGTCGGTGGCGTGCTGTCGCTGGTGGTCGGCGGGCTGGCGCTGGTCTGGTATCAGCGGATCCGGAGCGCTCGCCGGCGCCCGATTACCGACGCTCAGTCGACTGCGCCGAACACGAGGGCGGCATTCAGGCCACCGAAGCCGAACGAGGTGCTCAGCACCCGTCGGTAGGTTCCGCTGCGGCCCGACCGCAGGATCCCCGGCAGCAGGGCGGCCACCTCGGGATCCGGCTCGACGAGGTTCGCCGAAGCGGGCGCCCAGCCGTCCGTGATGGTCAGGGCGCAGATGGCGGCCTCGATCGCGCCGGAGGCTCCGAGCGGGTGGCCGTACAGCGCCTTGGTGCCGCTGACCGGGACCGTGGCCTCTCGTTCGCCAAGCGCCGTCGCGATCGCGCGCGCTTCGGCGAGGTCGCCGATCGGGGTCGAGGACGCGTGGGCGTTGACGTAATCGATCGCGTCGGCGTCCGTGGCGCCGTCCGCCAGGGCGATCGTCGCCGCACGGGCGGCCTCCCGGCCGTCGGCCCGCGGCTGGACCATGTGATGGGCATCGGAGGTCGCGCCGTACCCCAGCAACTCGGCATAGGGCGTGGCCCCGCGGCGAGCGGCGGCTTCGGCCTCCTCGAGGACCAGGAGCGCGGCACCTTCGCCCAGGACGAAGCCGTCGCGCCCGATATCGAATGGTCTGGCGGCGTGGCCAGGATCGTCATTCCGTCCCGACGAGAGCGCGCGGATGATGTCGAACGCGCCGAACGCGAGAGGCGACAGCGGGATCTCGCAGCCGCCCGCGATCGCCGCATCGACCCTGCCTTCGCGCAGGTCGCCCAGCGCCTCACCGAGCGCGACGGCGCCCGAGGCACACGAGTTGGCGGTCGACAGGATCGGTCCGCGCACGTCCAGGGAGATGCCGAGGTTGGCCGG
This sequence comes from Chloroflexota bacterium, assembly GCA_013698385.1. GTDB lineage: Bacteria > Chloroflexota > Limnocylindria > Limnocylindrales > CSP1-4 > SPCO01. The sequence goes on along the minus strand of JACCVB010000038.1, from coordinate 2,740 downwards.
CGCCGCGCCACCGAACACGGCCAGGGCGAGGTTCGGTGCGACCTGCCGGATGCCCTTCGCGAGATAGCGCTCGTGCTGCTCCTCGGCGTAGGCGATGCCCCCGAGCGCGCTGCCGAGGTAGATCCCGATCCGCTCGGGATGGGCGCCGTTGTCCACGCCCGGGACGAGTCGCGCATCATCAAGGGCGAGCCGTCCCGCGACGAGGCCGAACTGGCTGAAGCGGTCAAGCTGGCGCGCGGTCTTGGGCGACATCCAGGCGAGCGGGTCGAATCCGTCCACCTGGGCGGCGATCTGGGAACGGAACTGGGCGGGGTCGAACCGATCGAGCCGCTTGATCGGGGACTGGCCAGCCCGGAGTCCCGCCCGGAACGCCTCCACGCCTGTCCCGATGGCCGTGACGACGCCGATCCCCGTGATCCAGACTCGCCGACGTTCGCTCACGGGGTGCCGTGGACCGTTTCGGCCAGGGCCCTGAAGGTGGCCAGCGTCCGACCGGCGATCGGTCGGGTGAACCAGCGATCCACGATCGCGGCGACGAACGGCAGGCGTGGGGCGAAGTCATGGTCGATCACGACATGGCAGGACGCCGGACCGGTCGGCTCGATCCGCCAGGTGACGTCCATGCCGCGGGTGACGCCGGCCGTGTGATGGAACCGCAGGCGGCGGGTGGCTGCGTCGTGCCAGGTTCGCGAGCGCCAGGCCACCGGCAGATCCAGGCCCAGCCACGGGATGACCGGTCTTCGCGCCACGAACTCGATCACGCGGGATTCGGGCTGCTCGTCGGACCGCCGGCCGTCGCCCAGCGTTCCGTCGATCGATCGCGAGCGGAGGTAATGCGGGAGGAGCGACGACCAGCGCCGGACATCGTGCGCGAGCGCGAAGACGAGGTCGGCGGGTGCATCGATGTCGATCGCGATCTCGCTATGCATCGCTGCCCCTCAGGCGGAGGGCGCGCCGGGCGAACTCTACCAGAGGCATCCGGCTCGCCTCTTCGCGAGTGACCCAGCGGCACGCGTCGGTCGTCCCATCGCGCTCGCTCGTCAGTGCGCCCTGGAGATCATCCACCTGGTACACGATCCGGATCGCGTGCAGTCGATCGCCGGTCGCGTCGGCTCCGAACAGCCGGTCCCCGACATCGAGCAGCTGGCCCAGCCGCCCGGTCAGGCCCGTCTCCTCCGTGAGCTCGCGAATGACGGCGTCGCCCGGCGCTTCTCCGAAGTCGATGCCGCCGCCCGGCAGGGTCCACAGGTCGCCAACCCCGACCGACGGCGCGAGGTGGCATAGAAGGACCCGGCCGACCTCGTCCTGGCACAGCGCGTACGCCGCGACGCGGGTGCGACCGACGCCGCTCACGGGGCGAGAACCGCGGCAAGGAGCCGCGGATCGAGGGCACGCGATGCCGGGATCAGGTCGCCCATCACGAGACCCATCGTCGCACGCGCGTCGCCCCGCGTTGCGAGTCGACGGGCGACGTATTCGAACAGGACGGGCCGGGCCAGGAAGGCCTGCACGAGCCACGTCACGGCATCCTTCGTGGCGAAGCGTCGGCGCATGGCTCGGTCATAGGCACCGGCGGCATCGGCGGCGGCCGCGGCGGTGGATCGTCCGGTGAGCGCCGCCCGGATGGCGGCCGCGGCGAGCTCGGTCGAGACCAGCGCGCGGTGGATCCCTTCACCGGTGAACGGATCGAGGAAGCCCGCCGCATCGCCGACGAGGAACCAGCCAAGACCGGCCCGGCGGGTCACGCGGCCGCCCAATGGGGAGGCGCCCGCGATCGGGTCGCAGGTAGCGGCACCGCGCCACGGGGCAACGTCGTGCGGCGTTGCGGGGATGGTGCCCTCGATCGAGGCGGCGACGCGGGCCGCCCCCTCGCGGGCCAGCCGTGGCCGCCACGAACGTCCGAGCACGATCCCGATGTTGACCCGCCCACTGGGAACCGGCGCGATCCCGACGTAGCCGTCAGGAAGGATCTGCATCCGCCCGTCAACGGGTTCGTCGTCGGCGCGTGGATCGGCGAGATGGTGGGTGAGGCCGACCCGGGTCGCGAGTCGGGCCGGACGCGCGACGCCGGCTTCGCGGGCCACGATGGAGTGCGGGCCATCGGCCCCGATTACGACCCTGGCGTGGACCGTGGTCGTGCCGGTCCCGGTTCGCAGCGTGAGCATGGCTGGGGCGCGGCCGCCCCCCAGCTGCACCGACGTAACGGTCGTGCCCAGACGCACATCCGCGCCGGCGGCCCGGGCGAGTTCCAGGAGCGCTGGGTCCAGGGCCGAGCGATCGAAGCCGATGGCCGGCGGGCCACCTCGGTCATGGCCGTAGGTCAGGCCAACGGTCGCCCCGCCGGGTGTTTCCAGGCGAAGCGCCGGGATCGGGCGGGCGACCCGGGCGAGGACCTCCTCGGAGACACCGACGCGACGAAGGGCATCCATCGCGGCTGGCGAGGAGAAGACGCCGGCCGCGTGCCACCGCCAGTTGAGCGAGCGCTCGAGCACGACGACCTCGATGCCGCGACGTGCGAGGCGCGAGGCGAGGCAGGCGCCGGCCTGGCCCCCTCCGATGATCGCGACATCGACTCGCTCCGCGCCGGTCACGACGGTCGGCGCTCGGAGACCCGTGGCGGGGTGGCGGGTTCGGCCGCGATCGCCCAGCGGTGACCCAGGAAGCCACGCTCCGTGTGGACGACACGCATGCCGGCGCGCTGCACCATCGTGACCACCTCGCTCAGGGTGTACGCGCGACG
>JACCVB010000024.1 GCA_013698385.1 Chloroflexota bacterium | reverse complement strand
CGTCCTCATCGGCCAAGCTCGCGACCACGACCGAGGCGGCGGTCTACGCCTCGTCCAAGGCGGCCGTCCTGTCCATCACCCGATCCTTCGCCTATGCCTTCGCCCCGGCCGGCGTGCGCGTGAACGCCATCTGTCCGGGCATCATCGACACCCCGATGCAGGTTAAGGTCCTGGCGGACGTCGCGGCCAGGCGCCACACGACCGTGGAGGAACTGTCCGCAGCCCGCAACAAGACCGTCCCCCTGGGCCGAGCTGCCTCCGCCGACGAATGCGCCGGCGCGATCTGGTTCCTGCTCTCCGACGAGAGCGCCTACATGACCGGGCAGGCCATCAACTTCACGGGCGGCCTCGTGATGTGGTGAGCCGGCGCTCCTGGTCGGCAGGACCGGATCAGGCCCCGGCCGCCGCCAACGTCGGTTCCGACTGACCCGATCGCCCATGGCGTTCCAGGCGGGTGATCTCTGCAGCCAGCCCCTGGACGTCGTCGTGGGAGCGGACGAGCAAGGGCGGTGAGAGTCGGCCATCGGCCACGACGTGGACGACGTCGGCGGCTTCGAAGACCTCGGGCACTTCCGTGCAGTAGATGACGATGGCATTGCCCCCCGCCGCGTATTCGCGCAGCAGTCGGTAGATCTCGCGTTTGCTGCCGATATCCACGCCGCGGGTGGGCTCCTCGAGCACGAGGATGTGTGGCCGGCCGATGATCGCCGCGGCGATCGCGATCTTCTGCTGGTTCCCGCCGCTCAACGAGCGGATGGGTCGGCTGGTGGAATGGGCCTTGACCCGGAACCGATCGACCGCGTCACGAGCGAGACTGGCCATCCGACCCCGACGCAGGACGCCGAGGGGTCCGCTGATCTGGTCGCCAAGGCGCGACACCAGGTTCTCGCCGATGGACAGGTTGCTGAACAGGCTGGCCTGGCGATCCGCCGACACGAAGGCGCTGGCGCCTGCCAGGTCACGCCGCTGACCGCTCAGTTCCGCGCGGCCAGTGGCGGGCTCGAGGCCGGCCATCGACCGCACGAGTTCCCGCGCCCCGGAACCCTCCACGCCGACGAGCGCCACGATGCGCCCGGCCTGGACATCGAGGTCCACTCCGACGAACTCGCCCCCCGCATGGCTCCAGCCCTCGAGCCGGAGCATCGAGGCGCCTTCCTCCATGGCGGCAGCCGCGAGTTCCGCGTCGCGTGCCGACGTCCCGACCACGAGTTCCTGGGCGATCGCCTCCTGGGTGAGGGCCTCGCCGGCTAGCACCTGGGCGGTCCGACCGTCGCGCACGATGGCGACCGCGTCGCAATGGGCCACGAGCTCGGCCAGCCGATGGGACACGAGGATCACCACCCGGCCGGCGGCTGCAAGCGCATGCATGCGCCGGAACAGGTCGTCGGACTCCTCCTCTGTCAGGGCGGAATTGGGTTCATCGAACAGGAAGACGCGGGCATCCTGTGCGAGCGCCCGGGCGATCTCCGTGCGCTGCTGGATGGCCAGGGTCACGAAAGCCAACGGGCGATCCGCGACGCCCTCGATGGCCATCTCCTCGAGCAGTCGTCGTTCGCTGGCATTCACCCCGTGGCGCAGCCACCGACTGCGCTCCCTCCCGACGACCACGTTCTCGGCCACGGTCAGGTTCGGGAAGAGCTGGGGTTCCTGGTGGACGACCGCGACCCGCCGCCAGCCGAGGGTGGACGACCACGGCTCGCCGTCGATCGTGATCGCGCCGTGGTCGGCGGTCGCCTCGCCGGCCAGGATCTTGACCATCGTGCTCTTGCCGGCCCCATTCGGGCCCGCCACCCCGAGGATCCGGCCCGACCGTGCGTCGAGCTCGAGGTCCGCCAGTGCGATCGTGTCGCCGTAGCGCTTGCTGAGGCCGCGGATGACGACGCCTTCACGCGCCGGGGAGGGTTCCTCCGGCGTCGGCCGGGCGCTGATCATCGACCGCTTCGCCGGGTGAGCTGATCCAGCACGACCGCGCCGATCGTCACGCTGCCGAGCAGCATCTGCTGCGCGAAGGTGTCGGCGCGCAGGACGGCCAGGCCGTTGGTCAGGATCGCCAGGAGGAGGGCACCGAGCAGGGTGCCCACGACGGTCCCCCGCCCGCCGGACAGGCTCGCCCCGCCGATGATGACCGCCGCGAAGACGGGGAAGAGCAGCGATTGGCCGCCGCTCGGGCTGGCGGACCCGACGAACGCGAAGTCGAGCACGGCCGCAAGACAAGCCATCATGCCGGCGAGGATGAAGGCCGCGAATTTGTACTTGCGAACGGGTAGCCGGGCGAGCGTGGCCGCCTGGGGATTGCCGCCGATCGCCTTCAGTCGAAACCCGAACAGGGAGCGCCCGAGCAGGAACGCGAACAGCACGGCCGCACCGAGCATCCAGAGTCCCTGCATCGGGAACCCGAACGGCAGCGCCTGGTTGCTGAGGCCGGTGAAGAAAGACAGCTGGGCCGGGTCCAGCGGACGACCGGTCGCCGGGTAGGCCGGGTTGTAGGTCTGGGTCTTGCCCAGGAACAGCGTGAAGCCAAAGATCAGCGTGCTTGCCCCGAGCGTCGCGATGAACGAGGGCACCTTCACGATCGTCGTGAAGAATCCGTTGAACAGGCCGACCGCGATGGCGACGAGGAACGCCAGCCCGATCGCCCCGTAGACCGACAGCCCGGCATTCATCCAGCTCAC
>JACCVB010000387.1 GCA_013698385.1 Chloroflexota bacterium | reverse complement strand
AGTCGTCGGCGGTCGACTTCGATCGGCTGGTAGCGGAGGTCCGCAGCCGGCGCCCGGGCGCGGAGTCCTGCCAGTAACGGCCAGGCCAGCGCACCCGTGCCGGCGCCGTATTCCCGGATGGTGAAGGGCCGCGGGTCGCCGAGCGCGATCCGGATGTCATCGACGGCCGTCGCCAGCGCCTGGCCGAAGATCGGGTGGAGTTCGGGCGCCGTGAGGAAGTCGCCCGCACGGCCCGGGCGCGCCGCAGACCCGCGGTAGTAGCCGCCGTCCGGGTCGTACAGAGCAAGCTCCATGAACCGCGCGAAGGGTATCGGTCCGTCCCGGACGATCTCATCGCGGATCCGCGCCTCAAGGGCCGGATCGCTGCCGATCGCCTCGAGATCCGGACCGGCCTCCCGACGGAGCCCGATCTCCGGCTCCATCGAGCTCACGTTCGTGATCCGAGGGCGAGCCGGAGCCCTGGCCCGACGAGCGTGTGGCCGCCCAGCAGCGCGGGGATCGGCGCGTCCAGGGCGGCCGCGGTAAGTTCGCGCAGCCACGGATCTGGGATTTGCCCGGGCAGGAGCAGGTCGGACGCGAAGCGGTCCTCGGCTGACGGCCAGGCGCGTTCGTCCGGCCCGAGGCGGTGGGCGAGGAGGACGCGCGTGTCGATGACCGCAGCGTCGGCCAGGCGAACCAGGTGCCGGCCCAGGGAGGCGGGTCCGTCGCGATCCAGCAGGAGGCCCAGCACGGCGGCAGGTGGGCGCTGACCGGCGACGCTCGTGCGCAGGCCGCGTTCTTCCACGAGCGCTCTCGTCCGGGCGGCAACCCCCCGTTCCAGCCAGGCGAGTGACGCGACCGACGTGCGGCCCGCGACGAGGAGCTCCGCCCGAGGGTCGGCGGCCACTGCCCGGACCGCCGTCACGGCATCGACAACGACCTTGCGGTCGGGCGCGTCCAGCACCGCCGCCCATCGACCGCCGAGGAGCACGAGTTCCAGCGGACCGTCGATGTCGAGGGCCAGGCGCCATCGACCGCGCAGGTCGTCCACGGTGATGCCGGCCGCCTCGGCCAGCCAGCGCGGCAGGGCGTTGTCGGTCGGGAGATCGGGCAGCTCGGCGAGGACCTCGGTCGCGCGGGAGATCGCGACGATGTCGGCGGAGTAGCGGTTGTTGACCAGCGCACCCGGGGGCGACTGCGCGGCCGCGCGCACGAACTCCAGGCGATCCGCCGCGGTCGTGAGCGGCACTGCCCCCGAACCCAGCACGACGAGGCCGTCCGGCGTGAGCTGGCGGACGAGTCCGCGGAGGCGCGCCCCGAACGGTGTATCGTCGGGCGGCCCGGCGACCACCCGGACGTCGGTCGCACCGGCGGCCCGGAATCCGGCGACGTGGCGTTCCGCCAGGGCGGCTCGCGCGGCGGCGACCGCCAGGACCAGCGGGCCCGCGGCAGGACCCGGTTCCGGGTGCAGGATCAGGACCGTGACATCGCCGGCGGGCACGGCACGGAGTCTAGTCGGAGCGTCGGGAGGGACCGAGGGTTTGGGTCGTCGAAGGATTCGGGCGTACATCGGGCTGGGGGCGAATGTCGGTGACGCCGCGGCGACACTGGCCCGGGCGGTTCGCGACCTCGGGGCGCTCCCGGGCGTGCGGGTCCGCGGGGTCTCGCGCCTCTACCTGACCGCCCCCTGGGGCGTGACCGATCAGCCCGACTTCCACAACGCGGCTGTGGCCCTGGACATCACCACCCGCGAACAGCCGGAGGCGGCGGCGCTCACGCTCCTCGCCGGGTTGAAGGCCCTGGAGCGCGACGCCGGCCGTCGGCAGCGCGCCCGCTGGGGACCGCGCGAACTCGACCTCGACCTGCTGATCTTCGGGCGCCACCGGATCGTCGTGGAGCGTCCGCCCGAGGCGCGCTCCGTGGAGGCCGAGATCGACCCGGCGAAGGCCGCCCGGCAGCTCGAGGTCCCGCATCGAGACCTCGGGGAGCGCCTGTTCGTGCTCGCCCCGCTGGCCGATCTTGCACCGGGCCTCGTCCCGCCGGGCTGGCATGAGCCGGCCGAGACGGCCCGGGATCGGGTGGCGAGCCAGGATCCATCGGCGGCGGCCCGCGCCATCGGCGAGTGGGACTCGGCATCCGGGCGCTGGCGCCGCCGCTGACCCGCCTCGGCCATCCGCCCTGGCGATCTCAGCCCAAGCGGAGATTCGGCAGGACGTCCCTGCCAAAGACCTCGATGAACTCCGCCTGGTTGCGTCCCACGTTGTGTAGATGTATCTCGTCGAACCCCATGTCGACGTAGTGCTGGATATGGGCCGTGTGCGCCCCGAGGTCGGAGGTCATCAGCACCCGGTTCTTGAAGTCCTCGGGCTTGACCATCTTCGCCATCGCCGCGAAGTCCTCAGGGTTCTTGATGTCCTGCTTGGGGAAGGGCATGCCGCCGTTGGGCCACTCCGTGATGGCGTTCGTCACGGCCTCATCGTCCGTGCGCGCCCAGGAGACGTGGATCTGGAGGAGCTTCGGAGAGGTGGTGACGTTCTTGCCGGCCTCGCGCGCGCCCTCCTCGTACTTGCCCCAGAGCATCGCGATCTTCTCGTCGGCGGCGCCCACGGTGATGATCCCGTCGGCGAACCTGCCGGTCTTCTTCGCGTTGATCGGCCCGGCGGTCGCGACGTAGACCGGAACGGGCACCTCAGGACGCGTGTAGAGCTTCGCGCTCTCGAGCGTGAAGTACTCGCCCTTGTGCTTGACCACGTTGCCGGTGAACAGCTTGTTGATGATCTCGATCGACTCGAACATCATCGCGCTGCGGATGCCGATCTCCGGCCAGACACCGCCTACGACATGCTCGTTGAGTGCCTCCCCCGCGCCGAGGCCGAGATAGAACCGGCCCGGATACATCGCACCGAGCGTCGCCGCCGCGTGGGCGATCACGGCCGGGTGGTAGCGGAACCCCGGACACGTGACCGCCGTGCCGAACCGCAGCGAGGTCCGCTGCCCGAGCGCACCCAGGAACGACCAGGCGAACGCACTCTGCCCCTGGGTCGGCGTCCACGGGTGGAAATGCTCGCTGACCATGAAGCCCGCCTCGAACCCGGCCGCCTCGGCCTGGGCGCACCAGTCGAGCAACTCGGTGGGATGGAACTGCTCGAGCATCGCGGCGTAGCCGATCGTCGTCATGAGGTCGCTCCTGTGGGATCCGAGGACGCCGATTCTGCCGCGCTCGACGCCAGCGCGCTCGCGGCGCGCGAGACGTCATCGAAGGTGTTGTAGAGCGGCACCGGGGCGAGCCGGATGATGTCGGGCTCGCGGAAGTCGGCGACGACGTCCAACGCTTCCAGTGTGGCCAGGCGACGGCGGGCGTCGGGCAGGCGAACGGATAGCTGGCAACCGCGCTCGGCGGGATCGCGCGGCGTGACGATCGTGGCGTCCGGCACGAGGGTGTCGATCAGCGTCTCCAGGTAGGCCGTCAGCGCCATCGATTTCCGGCGCAGGGCCGGCAACCCGGCCTCGTCGAAGATGGCGAGCGAGGACGCGATGGGGGCGAGCGAGAGCATCGGCGGGGTGGAGACCCGGAATCCATCCGCGCCCGGGCCGGCCTGGAACGTCTCGGCCATCCGGAATCGGGTGGACGGCTCGTTGCCCCACCAGCCGGCGAGGCGGGGCGTCCGAGCGTCCGACGCGTACCGTTCGTGGATGAACAGCTGGGCGAGGGCACCTGGGCCGCTGTTCAGGTACTTGTAGGTGCACCAGGCGGCGATGTCCACGCCATCCTCGTGCAGGTCCAGTTCGATGTTGCCGGCCGCATGCGCGAGGTCCCACGCCGCGACCGCCTCGGCCTCGTGGATCGCGGCCGTCAGGCGCCCGATGTCCAGGACCTGTCCGGTCGCGAAGTTGACGCCGGAGAGCAGGACCAGGGCAAGCCGCTCGCGATGTTCGTGGATCGCCGACTCCAGGTCATCGGTGCGAAGGAGGTCCTCGCCCGGACGCGGCCGGACCACGATCAGGTCACGCTCTGGATCCAGGCCGTGGTGACGCAACTGGGACTCCACGACGTAGCGGTCCGCGGGGAAGGTCGGCGCGTCGATCAGGATGGCCGTCCGGCGCCCCTTCGGGCGGAAGAAGGCGGCGAGCAGCAGATGGAGATTGACGCTCAGCGTGTTGGCGGTCGTGACCTCGTGCGGATGAGCGCCCACGAGACGCCCGGTCGCGTCGGCCAGCTCGCGCTCGGCGTCGAGCCAGGGGTGATCGGGAGCGAACCAGCCATTCACCCCGAGTCCTGCCCAT
>JACCVB010000386.1 GCA_013698385.1 Chloroflexota bacterium | reverse complement strand
CGGTGTCAGCGACGAATCTGATGTCAGGTTCGCTGGCGGAACGCGATGGCAGGGATCAGTGCCGGAAGTGCCGCGTCCCAGTCATTAGCATCGTGCCGCCCGCGGCGTCCACCGCGGCCACGGCCTCCGCGTCGCGCATGGAGCCGCCGGGCTGGACGAAGGCGCCAACCCCGGCCTCGAGACATGCGTCCACGGCATCCGCAAACGGGAAGAACGCATCCGAGGCACAGGCCGCGCCGACGGTGGATCCCTCCCCCAGCATGGCTCGGGCCTTGGTGACGGCCTGACGAGCGGCGTCCACGCGCGAAGTCTGGCCGCTGCCCATCCCGATCAGACGACGATCGCGCACGAGCACGATCGCATTCGAAGTGACACCACGGACCAGGCGCGAGGCAAGGTCGAGGTCCTGCCGCTCACGCTCATCTGGAGCCCGCTCGGTCGCAATGGTCCAGGCCGCGGGGTCGTCGGTGACGACGTCGGGGGCGGTCACGAGGATCGTGCCACCGGCGGAGCGCAGCGCACCCGTCGGCGAGACAGACTCCGGCGCGACCTGCTCGTCCGAGCCGAGCCGTTCGTCGAGCAGCACGCGCACGTTCGGCTTCGACGCCAGGATCTCCAACGCCTCCCCGGTGAACGCGGGAGCGACCACGATCTCGAGGAAGATCGAGGTCAGCGCCTCGGCCACGGCGTCGTCGACCTCGCGGGTCAGCGCCACGATGCCGCCGAAGGCACTGACCGGGTCGGCCTCCAGCGCAGCGGCCCACGCCTCCAGCACGGTCCCCCGCTCGGCTGCCCCGCACGGGTTGGTGTGCTTGACGATCACCACCGCCGGTCCGCGGAGCGTCCGGCCGAGCTGCGAAGCGGCCGCCGCATCCAGCACGTTGTTGTACGACAACGCCTTGCCCTGGAGCGGTGCCCGCTCGACCCCGAACAGCCCGTCGTCGAGCGTCGACCCCGGTCGTCGATAGCGGGCCGCCGGCTGGTGCGGATTCTCGCCGTATCGCAGGGTCTCGACCTTCTGGAGCGCGAGGCTCAGGGTCGCCGGGAACGGGTCGTCGCGAGGTGCCAGCAGACCCGCGCCCACGAACCGGCCAGGAAGCTCCGCCGCGATCCGGGCGTCGTAGGCGGCGGTGTGGGCAAACGCCTCGAGCGCCAGCTCGCGGCGAAGTCGATCATCGAGTCCGACGTCCGAGTCGAGCGCCGCGAGGACCGCGTCGTACCGCTCGGGTGACACGACGATGGCAACGTTGGCGTGGTTCTTGGCCGCCGCGCGGACCATGGACGGCCCGCCGATATCGATCTCCTCGATCAGTTCGTCGACGGTCACGCCCTCCCGCCCGAGCGCAGCCGCGAAGGGATACAGGTTGACCACGACGAGTGCGAACGGCGCGATCCCCGCGGCCACGAGCTGTTGCCGGTGCGACGCCAGCCGACGATCGGCCAGCAGCCCGGCGTGGACCCGCGGATGCAGGGTCTTGACCCGACCGTCGAGCATCTCCGGGAACCCGGTGACCGCCGCGACGTCGGTCACCGCGAGGCTCCCGTCGCGCAGGGCCCGTGCCGTCCCGCCGGTGGAGACCAGCTCGAACCCGCGCGCTGCGAGCCCACGCGCGAACTCGGTGAGACCGGTCTTGTCCGAGACGGACAGGAGCGCCCGGCGCGGCGTCGGCAGGGCCACCTCCGCCCGATCCAGATCCAGCGTCACGCGGCGACCACCCGGCTCCACGGTCAGCGCCGCGCCCAGGAGGAGCGCCACGGCTCGCGGCAGGAGCCGGTGCTCGACCTGCCGGATCCGGTCGTGCAGGGCCTTCGCATCATCGCCCGGCCGGATCGCGACCGCCTCCTGGGCAACGATCGGCCCGCCGTCCAGCGTCGCGTCGACCAGGTGGACGGTCGCACCCGTGACGGTCGAGCCGTGGGCCAACGCATCCGGCACCGCGTGCGCCCCGGGGAACGCCGGGAGCAGCGACGGATGGGTGTTGAGGATCCGTCCCGGATACGCGGCCAGGACCGCCGGCCCGATCAGGCGCAGGTACCCGGCAAGCACGATGACATCCGGCCGCGCGCCCGCGAGCGTTTCGGCGAGGGCCGCATCGTCCCCGCCTGGCACGAGCGCCGTGTCGATCCCCTGCTCGGCTGCCCAGTCGAGCGCGGCGCAGGCTCGGTCGGCGAAGACGAGCACGATCTCGCCGCCCAGTTCGCCGCGCGCCGCGGCCGCGTGGAGGGCGCGCAGGTTGGACCCGGCACCGGACACGCCGACGGCGACCCGCCCGACGGCGATTCTCCCGTTGACGACCCCTGGGCCACCGCCGACCGCTCGCCGCGCGTTCACGCGATCGACTCCAGCGCTCCCTCGACGTAGCGCGCCCCGCCGATCGAAGCCGCCTCGACCACCTCGCCGACCAGCGTGGCGAGCACGCCGTTCTCCGCCAGCACCCCGATCGTGTCCGCCACCTCATCCCGTGGCACGACCGCGATCATGCCCAGGCCCCCATTGAAGGTCGCGCGCAGCTCCGCATCGTCCAGCCCGCCCAGGGCACCGAGCAGGCGCATCACCGACGGCATCGCCCAGCGGTCCGGATCCAGACGTGCGGCGAACGCCTCCGGTATCGCCCGGGGCACGTTCCCGGGCAGCCCGCCACCGGTGATGTGGGCGAGGCCCCGGATCTCGACCGTCTCGCGGGCGGCCAGCACGGCCCGGGCGTAGATCCGCGTCGGGGTAAGCAGCACCTCGCCGAGCGTCGCCATCGTCTCGCTCGGTGCGACGTCCATGAGTCGGTCGGTCACCGCGTCGCTGAGGGATCGCCGCAAGCGTGCCTGATATGGCTCCGCGAGGTCGAGGTCCCACTGGCCGATGAGCGCCCGCACCAGCGAGTAGCCGTTGGCATGCAAACCGGATGCGGCCAGGCCCACGATCGCGTCACCCGCCCGCACCGCCGACCCATCGATGGCGCGCGAGCGCTCGACGACCCCGATGCAGCACCCGGCAAGGTCGAACTCGTTGGCCTCCAGCAGGCCCGGGTGCTCCGCGGTCTCACCACCGACCAGGGCCGCCCCGGCCTCCCGGCAACCGGCGGCCACGCTTCCCACGAGCTCCGCCACGGCCACGGGGTCCAGCCGGCCGATCGCCACGTAGTCAAGGAAGGCGAGTGGCTCGGCGCCGGCGCACACGACGTCATCCGCGCACATCGCGACGAGATCGATGCCGATCGTGTCGAACCGCCCGATCGCGGCGGCGATGGCGGTCTTCGTGCCGACCCCGTCGGTCGAGGCCACGAGCAGCGGCTCGCGATAGCCCGCCGGGATGCTGAACGCGCCTCCGAACCCACCGAGGCCCCCGACGACCTCCGGGCGGCTGGTCGAATCGACGTGGGCACGCATTAGCTCCACCGCACGCTGGCCGGCCGCGACATCGACCCCGGAGCGGCGGTAGGCGGGACGCGCGTCAGCCACGGGTCACGGCGGCCACGGGCTCTTCCAGCATGAACTTGCGGTTCGCCGCGTCGTACGGGACGGGCACCGGGTAGTTGCCGTCGAAGCAGGCGAAGCAGAAACGATCGTACGGCAGGTCGAGCGCGGCGAGCACGCCGCGGATCGAGAGGTAGCCCAGCGAGTCGGCGCCGATGAACGTCTCGATCTGCGCCTCCGTGTGGGTCGAGGCGATCAACTCCGTCTCGATCGAGGTGTCGATCCCGTAGAAGCACGGGTGGTAGATCGGTGGCGCACTGATCCGGACGTGCACCTCGCGGGCGCCGGCCTTGCGCAGCAACTCCACGATCCGCTTCGTCGTCGTGCCCCGGACGATGGAGTCGTCCACGACGATCAACCGCTTGCCGTTGACGACCTCGCGGAGCGGATTGAGCTTGATCGTCACCCCCCGATGGCGCAGGCCTGCCGAGGGCTGGATGAACGTCCGTCCCGCGTACCGGTTGCGGTACATCCCCTCGCGATAGGGCAGGCCGCTTGCCTCCGCGTAGCCGGCCGCGGCCGGGGCACCGGTGTCCGGCACGGGCATGACGAGGTCGGCGTCCACCGGATGCTCGAGGGCCAGCTGCTCGCCCATCCGCCGTCGGACCTCGTACAGGTTGCGGCCCTCCATGTAGGAGTCCGGGCGGGCGAAATAGATCAGCTCGAAGACGCACAGCTTGGGGTCCGCCGCGGCGTAGCGCACGGACCGCGGCGGGACTCCGCGTTCCAGGATGACGATCTCGCCCGGCTCCACGTCACGGACGTACTCGGCGCCGACGATATCGAGGGCCGCGGTCTCGGACGACAGGCACCAACCGACGTCCGCATCGTCCGTGCCCCACAGCCCGCCGTCGGATGGGCCTCCGAGCTGGCTCGGACCCGGCACCTTGCCCAGGACGAGTGGCCGGAAGCCGTGCGGGTCGCGCACGCCGATGACCCGTCGCTGGTCCAGGATGACGAGGCTGAACGCGCCGTGGACGCGGGGCAGGACCTGGATCAGCGCCTGGACCGTGTCCGTGGCCGGTTCATCCGCGAGGAGCGCGGTCAGGAGCTCGGTATCGGTCGACGCCGGCAGCCGGGCGCGGCCGCCGGTCAACTGCGTCAGCAGTTCTCGGGTGTTCACGAGATTGCCGTTATGGCCGATCGCGATCGCCCGCCGCGGGCCTTGGCGATAGGTCGGCTGAGCGTTCTCCCAGACCGTCGAACCCGTCGTCGAATAGCGGCAGTGGGCGATCGCCAGGTTGCCGCGCAGGCTGGGCAGCCGGCGCTCGTCCAGCACGGAGCTGATCATCCCCAGGTCCTTGTAGAGCATCAGCTGCTCGCCGTCGCTGACCGCCACGCCGGCCGACTCCTGGCCACGGTGCTGGAGCGCGAACAGGCCGAGCGTCGCGACGGCCGCGGCCTCGGTCGGCTCCGCGCTCGGGGTCACCACGCCGAAGACGCCGCACATCGACTCAGTCCTCCCAGCCGAGAGCGCGGGGCAAGCCGCGATCCCAGGCGAGGCGCAGGTCCGCCAGGCTGACGTCGAGCGCGTCAGCCACGCGGCTGCCGCGCTCTTCCGAGGAACCGGTCGCACCGGCACCACGCAATTCGATCCGGAGCCGATCGCCGCCGACGAGACCGAGTTCCGTAGCCGGCACGCTCTGTGCCTCGGCCAGGCGCAACAGCGCCGGGACCGAGCTGGGCGCCGCACTGAGGACGACCCGCGAGGGACTCTCGCCGAACAGTCCGACCGCCGGCGAATCGCCGACCGCGACCCGAAGGTCGGCACCGCGCTCACCCCACATCGCGCATTCCGCGAGGGCGGTCGCGAGGCCGCCGCCGGACACGTCCTGGGCGCTGGCCACGAGCCCGTGCGCGATCGCCTCGCGGACGAACGACTGGAGTGCCGCCTCGCGCCCGAGGTCGAGCGCCGGCGGGCCGTCTTCCGCCGCCTCCCCGGCAAGCTCCACGTAGGCCGAGCCGGCCAGCCCGGCGGTCGTTTCACCGAGGAGCAGGACGTGATCGCCATCGTCGCGAAAGGCCGGCCCCGCGAGCGTGGCGATTTCCTCGAGCAGGCCGACGACGCCGATCTCCGGTGTCGGAGCGATGGCCCCGGCCGGTGACTCGTTGTAGAGCGACACGTTGCCGCCGGTGACCGGCAGGCCCAGGGCGAGGCAGGCATCGGCGAGGCCGCGGACCCCCTCGCGGAACTCCCAGAACGCCTCGGGTCGGGTCGGGTCGCCGTAGTTCAGGCAATTCGTGACACCCAGCGGCCGGGCGCCCGTGATCGACACGTTGCGGGTCGCCTCGGCCACGCTCAGCGCCGCAGCGAGGTACGGGTCCAGGCGGCCCACGGA
>JACCVB010000381.1 GCA_013698385.1 Chloroflexota bacterium | reverse complement strand
CTCAATCGGGTGTCCAGCCTGATGCGCGCCCGCAACTTCAACATCGATTCGCTGGCCGTCAGCCACACCGATCGCCCGGACGTCAGCCGGATGACGATCACCCTGCACGGGGACGACGTGGCTGTCGAGCAGGCGGCCAAGCAGCTCTACCGGCTGATCGATGTGCTCAAGGTCCAGGACGTCACCTCGGAACCGACCGTCGAGCACGAGCTCGCGCTGGTCAAGGTCCGCGCCACGGATGGCAATCGGGCCGAGATCCTGCAGCTCGTGGAGCTGTCGCGCGGCCGCGTGGTCGATCTTGCCGAAGGGTCGGTCGTGGTGGAGGTCACCGGCACGGAAGTCGAGATCGACGCATTCGTTGCGCTCGTCCGCAATTACGGCATCAAGGAACTGGTCCGGACCGGCGCGGTCGTGATGGCCCGCGGCTCCGGATCCATCGAGGAGGCGATCAAGCGATGACGGCGAAGATGTACTACGACAACGATGCGGACCCGTCGGCGCTTGCCGGCCAGACCGTCGCGATCATCGGCTACGGCAGCCAGGGCCACGCGCACGCCCTGAACCTCCACGAGAGCGGGGTCGAGGTCGTCGTCGGCCTCGCGCCGGGATCGAAGAGCCGATCCATCGCCAGCGATGCCGGGCTGACCGTCATGGCGGTGCCCGAAGCGGTCCAGGCCGCGGACATCATCATGCTGCTCGTGCCGGACACGGCCCAGAAGGCGATCTACGACGAGCACATCGCGCCGCACTTGCGGCCGGGCCACCTCCTGATGTTCGCCCACGGCTTCAACATCCATTTCGGGCGGATCGACCCGCCCGGCATCGTCGACGTCGGGATGGTCGCGCCCAAGAGCCCAGGCCACCTGCTGCGCTCCGTCTACCAGGCCGGGGGCGGGGTGCCCGCGCTGTTCGCGGTCCATCGCGACTCATCCGGCACCGCCCGCGCCCGGACGCTCGCATATGCCCGGGCCATCGGCTCCACGCGCGCCGGGGTGCTCGAGACGACCTTCGGCGAGGAGACCGAGACCGACCTGTTTGGCGAGCAGGCCGTCCTGTGCGGCGGCACGTCCGCGCTTGTCAAGATGGCCTTCGAGACGCTCGTCGGGGCGGGCTATCAGCCCGAGCTTGCGTACTTCGAGACGATGCACGAGCTCAAGCTCATCGTCGACCTGATGTACCGCGGCGGCCTCAACTTCATGCGCTTCAGCGTGAGCGACACGGCCGAGTACGGCGACTACGTCAGCGGTCCGCGGCTGATCGATGAGACCGTCCGCGAGCGGATGCAGGCGATCCTCACGGATATCCAGGACGGCTCGTTCGCGAACCGCTGGATCGAGGAGAACGACTCCGGTCGCCACGAGTTCGAGCGCCTGCGGGCGGCCGATCAGGACCACCTCGTGGAGCAGGTCGGTGGCCGGTTGCGAGCCCAGATGCCGTTCCTCGACCCGGTCGAGGTGCGGGCCGGACAGGCGCAGGCCGCGGCCACGACTCCGGGTGCCGCCACCTCCCCGGGCGCGACGCGGTGAGCGGCGGCGTTCCGGTTCCCGCCGGACCGTTCGTGCCGGCGGGGAGCGTCCGCATCTTCGATACGACCCTGCGTGACGGTGAGCAGGCGCCGGGCGCCGGGCTGACCGCCGCGGAGAAGCTGGAGGTCGCGCGCCAGCTCTTCCGGCTCAAGGTCGATGTCGTCGAGGCAGGCTTCCCGGCCGCCTCACCCGGAGATTTCGAGGCCGTCCGCCGGATCGCCCAGGAAGCACCCCAGGACATCGCCGTCGCGGCCCTCGCCCGGTGCAAGGATGGCGACCCGCAGCGCGCGATCGAGGCGATCAAGGTCGCCCACCGACCGCATCTCCACGTGTTCATCGCCACGAGCGACATCCACCTCAAGCACAAGCTCCGGATCGATCGCGAGACGGCGCTCGCGGAGGCCGTCCGCTGGGTCCGCTACGGTCGCGAGCAGCTCGGCCGCGACGCCGAGATCGAGTTCAGTGCCGAGGACGCCTC
>JACCVB010000369.1 GCA_013698385.1 Chloroflexota bacterium | reverse complement strand
GCGCCGGGATCGGGCGGGCGACCCGGGCGAGGACCTCCTCGGAGACACCGACGCGACGAAGGGCATCCATCGCGGCTGGCGAGGAGAAGACGCCGGCAGCGTGCCACCGCCAGCTGGGCGAGCGCTCGAGCACGACGACCTCGATGCCGCGACTTGCGAGGCGCGTGGCGAGGCAGGCGCCGGCGAGGCCCCCGCCGATGACCGCGACATCGACTCGCTCCGCGCCGGTCACGACGGTCGGCGCTCGGGGACCCGTGGCGGGGTGGCGGGTTCCGCCGCGATCGCCCAGCGGTGACCCAGGAAGCCACGCTCCGTGTGGACGACACGCATGCCGGCGCGCTGCACCATCGTGACCACCTCGCTCAGGGTGTACGCGCGACGCACGGACATCGGCGCATCGTGCCGGGTGAAGCGATTCGTCGTCAGCAGGTGCCCAAGCAGCCAGGCGCCCACCCAGGCCGGGCGACTGCGGGCCAGGTCGTTGACGACGATCCCTCGGCGGGCGACGCGGGCCATTTCGCGCAACAGGAGATCGATCTCCGCCGGAGCCAAATGGTGGAGCACGAGCGAGGTATGCGCGATGTCGAACGAAGCATCGGGGTAGGGGAGCGACCGACCGTCGCCCAGCTCCAGGGCCAGGCCAGGCGTGGTACCCGCTCGGGGATCCGCGACGATCGCCGCCGCGAGGATCTCGGGCCGGCTGTCCAGGCCGACGATGCGCGTCGAACGGCCCCGCGCACGGTCGCGTGCGAGCAGCGCGAGAGGGATGTCGGCGCCGCCGGTCCCGACGTCGAGGATCGCGACCGTCGGCCCGTCGGCCGCCCTGCGCGCCGCCCGTCGATCGGTCGCCAGAAGCGCGTCGATCGCGCGAGCGGAAAGGTGCCTGCCGCCAAGCCATCGATTGATCCGGGTCAGGTCGCGAAGATTGCCGACCAGGGCGTCCCGGTCGTCCAGTGACCCGTCCAGCCGCTCCATCGCGGCCGCCGCTCGTTTCATCGAGTCAGGCTACCGCAGGACTTCCGGGACGGATGCGATCTCGGTCTGGTCCGGTAGGCTGTCCTGCGATGACCACATGTACCCGCCGCGCCGTCCTCTTCCTGGCCGTCGCTCTCGCGATCCTGTCCAGCGCGGGCGTCGCGAACGCCAGCCCGCTGACGGACAGCTACCCGGTGCAGAGCCTCGGCAACCGAGGCTCGAACGTGCGGGCGATCCAGGGCCTGCTCCGGGCGCACGGGTCGGCGATCGCGGTCGATGGCGTCTTCGCCGACTTGACCAGGGCGGCCGTCCAGGCCTTCCAACGCGGTCGCGGGCTCTCCGCCGACGGCGTCGTTCGCGCGACGACCTGGGAGGCGCTCCAGGTCTCGACGCGGACAGGTTCCACGGGCGAGGCGGTCAAGGCGCTCCAGCGGATGCTCAACGAGAAGCGACGCGCCGGACTCCCGGTGACGGGCTACTACGGTAGCGCGACCCGCACCGCCGTCGAGGCGTTCCAGCGGCACTACGGGATGACCGCCTCGGGGAGCGTGGGACCGGTCACCTGGCGCCGGATCGTCGCCCATTTCGACTATCCGTCCTGGTCCGATCGGCTGTGCGACTACAGCGTCGGTAACGGCACGGCCAACTGGGGAACCGGTGCGGCGATCGCCCAGCTGGAGGCGGCTGCGAGCCGGTTCGTCACGCTCGGGCATGGCCGGGTGGCGCTCGGTGACATCTCGTTCGAGCACGGTGGCGACATCCCCGGCCATCAGACCCACGAACAGGGCCTGGACGTCGATGTCCGGTTGATCCGCAAAACCGAGAACCAGTGCTCGTACGGTGCGACCTGGAGATCCTCGTCCTACGACCGGGCCGCGACGCGCGACCTGATCAAGGCGATCCGGGCTACCGCGCCCGGGCACGTGAGGCTGATCTATTTCAACGATCCGGTCCTCGTCGACGAAGGCCTGACGACCGCGTTCTCGGGTCACGACGATCACCTGCACATCGGCTACTGCGAGCAGGCCCACCCGCTCACCGCGTACGCATGCTGAGGGCAGCCCGTCGGGACCGGCAGCGCCCGGTGCCATAATGGCCGCCATGGTCAGCAGCACGGACAAGCGAGTCGTCCCGGCCGCCACGAACGGCGTGAACAGCTGGGGTCTGGGCGACGGTCAGGCCATCCCGTGGGAGTACGCCCCGGCGCCCGAGGCCCGTGACCTCGTCACGCTCAAGGAACGCTACGGGCTGTTCATCAACGGCCGCTCGGTGGCGGCCACCGGGGGCGCGACATTCACCACGGTCGACCCGGCCACGGAACAGCCGCTGGCGAGGGTCGCCCGCGCGACGACGGCCGATGTCGACAAGGCGGTCCGGGCCGCGCGCCGGGCGCAATCGCGATCCTGGGGCCAGCTGCCCGGCAAGGAACGAGCCAAGTACCTGTTCCGGATCAGTCGGATCCTCCAGGAGCGGAGTCGCGAATTCGCGGTCCTCGAGTCGATGGATTCGGGCAAGCCGATCAAGGAGAGCCGCGACGTCGACGTGCCGCTCGCGGCCAGCCACTTCTGGTACTACGCGGGCTGGGCGGACAAGCTGGACTACGCCTTCCCGGGTCGGGTAGCCCGGCCGCTCGGCGTCGCCGCCCAGATCATCCCCTGGAACTTCCCGCTCCTGATGCTGGCCTGGAAGATCGCCCCGGCCCTCGCCGCCGGCAACACCGTCGTCCTCAAGCCCGCCTCCACGACGCCGCTCTCGGCGCTCCTGTTCGCGGACGTCTGCGTCCAGGCGGACCTGCCGCCCGGCACGGTCAACATCGTCACCGGCCCGGGCGAGATCGGGATGGACCTCGT
>JACCVB010000366.1 GCA_013698385.1 Chloroflexota bacterium | reverse complement strand
CGGGCCGCGAACGCGCTCACCCACCCCCCGCAGGTCCTCCTTGACCGGCGCTCGATGGCCGGGCAGCCGCGATCGCTCCGGACGGGGACGGGCCGGACGACCCTCCCGCGCGATCGGCATGTCCGGCACGTTCGGCGCCCCGGGACTGGCCCGGCGCCGATCGGGGACGACGATCCCGCCTGGATCCGGGACGAGCGCGTCAGAGAGCTCGATCTCCACGCCGACGACCGGATGCAGCCCGGCGTCACGGGCCGCCCCGACGAAGCGGACCGCCCCGTACAGGCCCGCGTGGTCCGTCACGGCCAGCCCGCGCAGACCCAGTTCGACGGCCCGCCCGACCAGCTCGTCCGGGGTCGATGCCCCGTCCAGGAAGGAGAAATCGGTGTGGGCGTGGAGTTCGGCGTAGGGAGGGGTTACCACGATGTCGCTCCGGTCCGGACTGGTCCAGAAGGGGCCTGCCAGCATAGAACAAACGTTCTATCTCTGGGGATGAAACACAAACGGGGGATCGGGCGTCACACGAGCATGCGATCGCCCAACCACCTGGACCGCCCGCTCCGACCGATCGCCAAGATCGCGTTCCGGAGCGGCCTGCTCGTGGTCGTGGCGATGCTGCTGATCCTCGTCCTCCTGCCTGCGGCCCTGGCGGTCCAGGCGACGTCGATCTAGCTCCATACGACGTCTCGGTGCCTGGGGGCTCGGGACGACTCGGCAGCCAACGACCGCGATGGTCGCGGGCTGACCCGCCGGGGCTCGCTGGTGACAGCGCCTCCTGGCCGCAGGACCCTCGTCGCTTGGGGGCGACGGGGGTCCTGCCATGTTCGGGCCGGCGCCAGCACGCGACTCCAGTCCGTAATGGACCGTCACCACGGTGGTTGGGGTCATCGCGGCCGACCGCGGACCCCGTGACCTTCACCTCGGCGTGGAGCGCTCACCGGTGATGGCCAGTGCGCCGGTCCCGACACCTCCCAGCAGGAATCCGATCCCGCCAGGGCCCGCTCCGCCCGGATCTTCGGTCGACCCTAGACTGCGACGATGCACACGCCACCGCGCCTCCTCCTCTCCCTGCCGCTCATCCTGGCCGTCGCCGCGTGCGGGGCAAGCGGCAGCTCCCCCTCGTCCACGACAAGTCCCACGGCCGGCCGGACGACCGCTCCCCCGACCGACACGGCGACCGGAGCCGCTCCGTCGAGTGCGGGAACGAGCGCGCCGGCGTCCGGCAGCGCAGGCCCGAGCCCCGTCCCAAGCACGTCCCAGAGCGACACCGAATGGGGCCGCATCTGGGATGCCCTGCCGCCGGGCTTCCCGACCTATCCCGGCGCGACCCAGGCTGACGATGCCGGGCCGGAACCGGTGAGCGGGACCTTTGTCGTCAACGGGGGCGAGGCGAACGAGATCGCGACCTCCATGCAGGCGGCGCTGGAGGCTGCGACGTACAGTACGGAGGCATTGTCGGGACCGCTCGAGGACGGCAGCTTCGTGCTCGACTCGGTCGGCCAGGGTGACTGCCGGATCCAGGTGACCGCGACACCGCAGGGCGGCCTGACGCTCGTCGCGGTCCGCTATGGTGCCGCCTGCCCGACCCCGTGAGCCCCACACCAGTCGACTGATCGAGGAGCCCTGTCGGATGAACCCCAGACCCATCGACTTCGTCGGCGCGGCCGTTCTGGCGCTCGTCCTGGTGAGCCTCGTGGCGCTCCTGGTCATCGGCAATATCCCGACGGTCGAGGGCTGAGAAGGGGCCGTTGTCGCGGTCGAGCGCCGTTGACTGCCGGCAACACGGGGTGGTGCGTCGGCGCGACACATCGGGTCGCTGAGGCGTCTATGCTGCAAGTGGATCGGCGGGGAATCCGATCCGGATCAGCCTTGGGGGAGGCCAATAGATGCAGTCCGCGCAGCCTCGCGATATCGGCGCGCTGATCCTCGTGATCGGCCTGTTCCTCATCCTCTTCGTCGTCACACTGACGGTGGGGGCGCCGCTTCGCTGACGTTCCGGACCGGCATCCCGTGGTCTCAGTCGTACAGTCGTTCCAGGTGCCACGTTCCGGCGACGCGATCGAGATAGACGAGGGCGAGCCACCGCTCCCCCACGACCTTGACGTAGTCGCGTGCGATCGGGTCACGCCACCAGGCCTCCTCGACCCGCCATCGATTGCAGACTTCCACGGCTTCGCGGCGGCCGTTCCAGCGGATGGCGACCAGGCGCCCGCCCGTGTCGAATTCGACCTCGATCGGCGGGTGCTCGCGCAGCAGTCGGGTCATCGCCCTGACTCCCCGTCCACGCCGATCGGGCGCCAGGCCCAGCGCCGTTCCGGCAATGGCGTCTCCGGATCCGTGATCGCGACCCGGCGCACGCGATCCTCCCCGTAGGTCAGGCCGAGCCTGGCGAGTTGCCAGCTCAGGCGCGCCGTTCGCGCGGCCTGTGGCACGAACAACGGCAGTTGCTGACCGGCCGCCGGGGTCGTGCCCCGCAGTTCCAGCTCCAGGCGCTGGACCGCGGCCGGTGGCGGCTCCCGTTCCAGGCGGGCGAACAGCAGGCGCTCGATCGCCTCGGGGTCCGCGGTGGGTTCCGGGAAACGCTGTTCGACTTCGGTCCGTGGCGGCGTCCCCCGGGCCGCGAAGGCCAGGTCGAGTCCCAAGACGAGCTGCGCCCGGTCCGCGGCGAGTCCCCGCGCGGTGAGTTGCGCGGTCAACGCCCCGACCAGCCGATGGAGCACGAAGCGCAGCGGCTCGAGCGCTTCCACCGGCGGCTCGATGGGCAGGCCGAGGGCCAGCCGTTCCACCGCCCGGCGCGATCGGAACGGTTCCGTCTCCTCGCCCCGAGCGCGAGCGTGGAGTCGGGCGCCTTCGTCGCCGAACCGGGCGATCAGCGCAGACCGTGGCAGTTCGGCCACGCCGCCGATCCGGCGCAACCCGAACCGGGTCAGTCGAGCGCGGACGTCACCGTCCGTCGTCAGGAGCCCGGACGGATGGTCGGCCAGGAAGGCGGCCTCGTCACCCGGCGCCACCACGACCGGAGAGCCGGAACGGGCGTGGACGGCGGCGATGGTCGCGGCGAAGTGCGTGCCGGCGATCCCGGCCCGGGGCGCGAGGCACTCCCCGGGCAGGGTGGCACGCAACGCGGAACTGACACGCTCGACGAGCACGGGCTCAGGACCCCACAACGGTCCCAGGCCATCGATCCCGATCTCGAACAGCCCGAAAGCAGCATCGAACGGGTCCGTGCTGCCGGCGAGACTCGGGCTGAACGTTCCGAGCGCCTCGAACGCGCCCTCGGCGAGTGCCCGGTCCGCGTCGGGATCGGGCTCGATGAAGGTCGCTTCAGGGACGAGTCGGTGGGCGCTCGCCAGTGGCATCCCGCGCCGGACGCCGAGGGCCCTGGCGGTCCGGTCGGTATCGATGACCGGACCCGGATCCCATGGCCTGCCGCCCAGCACGAGCGGGCCGGTCGGAAAGGGCTCGGAGCGTCGGGCCCGTGCCAAGCCCAGGGGAAGGTGCGGCACGAAGAGGTGGAGACGTCGCATGGTCGTGGGTCTTTCGATCGGGGGCCTCGTGCGGGGGAACGTGGAGCGGCGCCTGGGGCGGCGCCTGGTCGATGAGGAGGGCGTCATTGGCGAGACAGGCGTCGCGCTCGCCGCCCTCGGCGTACAGGATCCGGAGCGTCGCCTTCCGCCCCGGCGGGCCGTGGCGGTTGTGCGCGACGAGCGCCTCCGTGCGCTGGCCGACGACATCACGACCCAGGCGGACCCACGAGCGCCGAGCGAGTTCGAGCCGGATACCGGTCGATCCATCGACCGCACTCGCCAGACCACCCGCTCGGACCGGGCCGTCCAGGATCAGGAGCAGGGTCTCCGCGCGTCGGGCCAGGGCGGCCAGTCGATGGAGTCGATCGGCGATCCTGGCCGGCTTGTCGGTCTTCGCCAGTCGACCGCCGGGCAAGTCCAGGACGAGGAGGTCCACCGAGCGGCCGGCCAGCAGACTCCCCGCGATCGAG
This sequence comes from Chloroflexota bacterium, assembly GCA_013698385.1. Taxonomy (GTDB): domain Bacteria; phylum Chloroflexota; class Limnocylindria; order Limnocylindrales; family CSP1-4; genus SPCO01. Next base: position 4,072 of record JACCVB010000366.1, on the reverse strand, counting down.
AGGCCCTCGTCAAGACTGGCCGGGGTGATGATCACGAGCCACTCGAGGCGGATCCCGCGGGCGACGGCCTCCACCGGGTCGAAACTGCGCGAGAGATCCAGCCAGGCCACGACCGAACCTGCGGTCTGGGCCTCCGCGGCGACCCGCAGGGCGAGCGTGGTCCGGCCGCTCGAGCCGTCGCCGCGGATCGCGACGCTGGCCGATCTCGGGAGCCCGCCCGGCCCGAGGATGGCGTCGAGCGCGGCGAAGCCCGTGTGGATGACGCGGTCGTCGTCCGTGGGGGCGGGCGCGGGTCGATCACCCGGTGGCTCCCCGGGGGCGGGTGCGGGCGCCAGGGCCAGCGCGCCCATGACCCGCGGAGCTGCGGCACCCCAGCGAGCCCGCAGGCCCGCGACGGCAGCGTCCACATCACCACGGGCGGTCGACATCGGACGCCTAGATTAGAACATCTGTTCTAGTAAGAGCAAGGGCTGGCCGGGGTCGGGTGGCGCCGGATGAGGGCGTGCATCCAACGCACGTAACCGAGCTTCTCCGGCCGGCCATGAGGCCGATCGTGTCGATCCGGTGCCATCGAATGCCGCAGCGCCCGCCCGTCCCACGGGATCCGCGCCGGTGTCAGGGCTCACGGCAGGCTGACGGTCGGATCTGTGGCGTCCGATGCCACATCCTGGACATGTTCGACGAACCCGCCGCCGTTGCGTGTATCGGATGCACGAGCTTCCGGGCATTGCGGCATCAGATGCCGCCCGATCGACGAAAGAGATCCGCGGCAGCCCCGCGCCGGCACGACGCTGCCGAGCGGCCATGCGGCCATGCGGCCGGCCTGGGTGGCGGCCTTGCAGCCCGCGTCACGGGATCGACACGGCGGCTGCCTAGCATCGCTCCCCTACCATGCTGCAGATGCCCGCCCTCGACCGATCCGGCGCCGAACCCTTTGCCGTGCCGGCCGCGCCGATCCTCGTCGTCGACGATGACGCCAAGATCGTCCGGCTCGTGCGGACCTACCTGGAGCGCGACGGCTTCAACGTCGTGACGGCGGCCGACGGCCCGGCGGCACTCGAGGCGATCGAGACCCATCAGCCCGCCCTCGTCGTGCTGGACCTGATGCTCCCCGAGCTGGACGGACGGGCCGTCATCCGGGCAGTGCGCAAGGACGAAGAGGCGGCCCACACCCCGATCCTCGTGCTGTCCGCGCGAAGCTCGACCATCGACCGGATCGCCGGCCTCGAAGACGGCGCGGACGACTACCTGCCCAAACCGTTCTCGCCAGCCGAGCTCGTCCTGCGCGTGAAGTCCATCCTGCGCCGGGTCGGTGCACCGACCTCAGAGGCGGCGTCTGCGGCGTCCGGTGCATCCCCCGCGAGCTCGGCGCCCGTGCCGTCCGGGCCACTCATCCAGCACGGCGACCTGACGATCGATCCTGATCGGCACGAGGTCCGGCGCGAGGGTGGCGTCGTGATCGACCTGACACGCGTCGAGTTCCGCCTGCTGTCGGCGATCCTGGGTGCGGACGGCCGGGTGCTGTCACGCGATCAGCTGCTCGACGCCGTCTACGGCCACGAGGCGGCCGAGGTCATGGACCGCACGATCGACGTCCATATCCGCCGCCTGCGCGACAAGCTCGATGACGATCCCGAGGCGCCACGCTACGTCCAGACGGTCCGCGGCGTCGGCTATCGCGCGGCCCGGACATGACCCGGCCAGCTGGACAAGGTCGCGAGCCACGACCGTGATCGGGCGCGGCATCGCCGGTCGGATCGCCATCGCGGCCATCGCCTCCGCGGCCGTCGGCCTGGCCATCCTTGCGGTCGGGGTCGCCGTCGTCGGTGCCGACGTGTTCACGGCCCTGATGGTGGAGGCCGGCGACTCGGCCGACCACGCCCGGGAGATGTACGACAGCTCGGTCACGACCGTGGTCATCGCCGCGGCCATCGTGGCCGTGCTCGCGAGCGTCGCGCTGGCCGTGATCCTGGCCCGGATGCTGGCCCGACCCCTGGCCGAGATCGGCGGAGCGGCTCGGCGCGTGGCGGAGGGCGACTACGAGGCCCGGGTCCCCAGGCGCGGTCCTGAGGAACTCGCCAGCCTGGCCGACTCATTCAACCAGATGGCCGCCGCGCTCCAGCAACAGGAAGCGATGCGTCGCGACTTCATCGCCAACGCCGCGCACGAACTTCGGACGCCACTGACCAATCTCCAGGGCTATCTCGAAGCGCTGCGCGACGGCGTCATCGTCGCCGACCGTTCGACCTACGAGTCGCTCCACGAGGAAGCGGATCGACTGGTCCGCCTATCCCGCTCGCTGGATGCCCTGGCCGACGGTGATGCCGGCGCCACCCCACGTGCCGCGCGCGAGATCGACCTGGCGGCGGCCGTGCGTTCCGCCCTGGAGCTTGCGGCACCGGCGATCGAGCGCGCCCAGCTTCGACTGTCGAGCGAGATCCCGGAGCGCCTGCCGGCGCGGGCCGATCCCGATCAACTCGCCCAGGTCCTGGCCAACCTGCTATCGAACGCCGTGCGCTATACCCCGACCGGCGGCACGATCACGGTGCGGGCCGAACGCCGGTCGGGCGATCACCTCGTGTCGGTCGCGAATAGTGGCGAGGGGATCCCGGCCGACGATCTCGATCGGGTATTCGAGCGGTTCTATCGCGTCGAGAAGTCGCGCGATCGAGCGCGCGGTGGAGCGGGCATCGGTCTCGCCATCGTCAAGCAGCTCGTTGAGTCCGGCGGCGGCCGGGTCGGTGCGGAGTCGCGCGACGGCTTGACCAGGTTTTGGTTCAGCCTGCCGGTCTGAGTCCCGGGCACGGCGGCTGCCGGCACCCCGGGTTACGGCAGCCCGATCGCGATCATCCCGGCCAGCACGCCGGCCAGCCCCAGCCACTGGATCGGCCTGAGGCGTTCGCCCAGGAACACGACCGCGACGAGGATCGTGACCGCCGGGCCGAACGACGAGGCGAGCCCCACGAGCCACGTCTCGGCGAACTCGAGGCCGTACACGAACGCGAGCAGGCCCATCACGTCGAGTAAGCCCGCCAGGACGATCGCGACCACGACCGCGGGCCGCAGCCTCCCACCGTCCGCGACCTCGCCCCGGAGCAGCGGCGCAGTCGGACCTCGAAACGCCGTCATCGCGATCACGAGGACGGCCACGGACAGGACCGCATTCGCCGTCCTGGACACCAGCAGGACTTCGAGCCAGCCGGAGCGGTCGATCACGATGTCACTGCCGATCGTCATCGTCGCGAAGAGCACGAGGGCGAGGATGGCGAACCCGACGCCGGGCCCGGCGAACCGCATCCCGCGCAGGCCGCCATCGAAGGCGAAACCGGTGAGGATCACGCCCAGCGTTGCGACCGCGGCCCCGGCGGCCTGGAGAGGCGAGAGCGACTCGCCCCGGATGATGACGGCGAGCACGACGGTCAGACCGCCGTATGCGGCGACCATCCCGCTGACGACCGAGATAGGGCCGATCCGCAGACCCGTGAAGTAGGCGAGGTAGGCCCCTGCGCCGGCCGCCCCGACGAGCGTGCCACCCAGCAGCACGACCGGGTCCGTCGGCATCCGCGTGCCGAGGGCCAGGGCCACCATCCACACGAGCCCCGCGCCGACGAGCTGGATCCCGGTCGTGACCCGCAGGCTCCCGATCCGTCGACTGGCCAGCGCCGAGAAGACGTCGAGCGTGCCCCACGACAGGGCCGCGGCAAGCCCGGTGAGGAGTCCGAGGGGCATGGTCGTGAGGGTATCCGGGCGGGAGTCGTGGTGGATCACGGTCGCGTGGCCCGGGACGGATCGAGAGACTCGGGGCGGCGGACCGGACCGGATCCTGAGAGGGCCTCTGCTACACTCCGACCCCCGTGGGGATGTAGCTCAGCTGGAAGAGCACCGCGTTCGCATCGCGGGGGTCAGGGGTTCGAGTCCCCTCATCTCCACCAACGTCCACTTTTCGTGCTCAATTGGCTTGGGTTCTCGGCTGGAGACAGCTACCGGGACAGCTATACGTCAAGACGGGCCGCCGCCGCCCCATCAAGGATCTCCTGCCGCCTTACGCGAACCGAAGCACGTCGTCTCGATG
>JACCVB010000352.1 GCA_013698385.1 Chloroflexota bacterium | reverse complement strand
TCTGCTCGTGACCGGCTGCGTCCGACGTGTCGTCGAGGATCGCCTCCCGCGGCACTCGTCGCAGGCGGCCTGCGTCCTCGTCGCTGATGCCGATGGCGGCTGCCAGGTTCGGATTCGGGTCGCCGTCTAGGGCGTTGACGTGGAAACCCCGGCGCGCATACACCCGAGCGAGTGTCGCGGCCATGGTCGTCTTGCCCGAACCACCTTTGCCGGTGAGCGCGATCCTCATCGTCTGACTCCGATACTTTCCAGAACGTGGCCGACGGGGCCTGGATGCGAAACGTCGAAGGGGGTGGGTGTCGAACTTCGGAACCGATCCAGAAACGTGTCGAGGACTGCCCGGTTGCGCTCGAGTGTGTGTGCCCAGGCATCCAGCAGGTCGCGTCCGTCGCTGGTCAGGGTGTAGACCCGCCGGGCCGGCCCGCGCCCGGGCAGTTCCCAGCGGGACGAGACGATCCCGTCGCGCTCCATCTGGCGGAGGGCCTTGTACACGCTGGCTGGGTCCCCGACATCGAACCCGAAGGGCCGCATCCGGTCGATCAATTCGTACCCATGGGCAGGCGCCTCGGACAACAACAGCAGCAGGCACGGCCGCGCAAAATTCTTCGGCTGGCCGCCTTCACAACGGCAGCTATCAGCGGCCTGTTGGGCACCGGTGTCGAGGACGACAGTTCGCACGACTTCACATCCTGTCCGATGGACTCGGTGTGTCAAAGACTTGAGCGGTGATCTAGCGTCCCGTCGCACATAGTGACCTTCTGACAACCTTGGGTCAAGTCACCTTCGGGAACCGGGAGCGTAGGTTGCCTGACCGGATGCCGTCCAATGCATTCTATAGATACGTTCGATAAGAGACGGGAATGAATCGGCAACGGACGACGTCTGCCCCCGCCAGCGGGAGGCCAGACACACCGGCCTTCCGAGCACACCGACGCCAGCCGCGACTCCGGTCAGAGACGGCCCCGCATCCGGTCGTTGATGGCATCGCCGACCAGATTGAAGCCGATGACGATCGTGATCAGCGCCACACCCGGGAAGAACCACATCCACCATGCCACCCGCAGGAATCGCTGGGCTTGAGCCGCGAGGTAGCCGAGGCTGATCGCGTTCGGATCGCTGAGGCCGAGGAAGCCCAGGCTTGATTCGACCAGGCACACCTGTGCCAGGAGCAGGGCCACAAAGACGATCGCCGCTGGCATCACATGCGGCAGCATGTGGCGGCGCAAGATGCGTGCCTCGCTCATGCCCAGGGCGCGCGCGGCGTCGACAAACTCCCGCTCGCGGATGGACAGGATCTCGGCCCGCATGATCCGGGCGAGCAACGCCCACGATGTCAGGCCCAGCACCAGGACGATCCGATCAAGTCCCGGTCCGAAGAGCGCGACCACCATCAGTGCCAGGAAGAAGCGGGGCAGCACCTGCCAGACCTCGCTCAAACGCATCAAGACGTCGTCGACGACCCCGCCGCGCGCACCGGCCACGGCTCCGACGACGACCCCCAGCGGAAAGGCGATCAGGCCGACTCCCAGCGCGACGAACACGGACGTACGGATCCCGTGGATCACGCCGCTGAGCAGGTCCCGACCCAGATCGTCGGTCCCGATCAGATGGACGCTGGACGGCGCACTGAGGGCTGGACCGACCGGAGCAAACGGATCACCCGGTGCGAGGACGTCCGCCAACGCGGCCAGCGCAAGGACCACCGCGGTGAGCGCGATGCCGACGACCGCCGACGGGGTGCGCGCCCACGCCCACGATCGTCGTCGCCTGACGCCGAGGTCGCCAGACGCGACGGGCGTGGCCCGAGGCAACGGCCCGACCCGCTCAGCCAAAGCGAATGCGGGGGTCGAGTCGTACATAGATCAGATCCGTCACGATGTTCGCGACGATCACCGTCGAGGCGATGACCAGCAAGATCCCCAGTACGATCGGGAGATCGCGGCTCTGAACCGACGTGAGGAGGAGCCGCCCGATGCCGGGCCACCCGAAGACCGCCTCGACCAGGACGGCACCGGCCACCAGATGGCCGACGCGACCGCCGATGACGGTGACGACCGGGATGAGGGCGCAGGGCAGGGCGTGACGCCAGAGGACCCGGCGCTCGGAAACACCCTTCGCTCGCGCGGTCCGGACGTAGTCTCGTGAGAGCTCCTCGAGGAGGCGCACCCGCGTCAGTCTGGCGATGACGGCCATTTCCGTGGCTGCCAGGACGAGCACCGGCAGGATGAGGTGGTGAGCGACATCGACCACCAGCCCGAGACCCGCCGGTGGGGTACGGGCGCTGGTCATCCCGCTGATCGGGAACCAGCCGGCCCAAAGGCCAAGGACGAGGACGGCTGCCTGGGCCAGCCAGAACGAAGGTGTCGCGTGGAGCCCCAGTGTGAGGATGCTCACCGTCAAGTCTGACCGGCGGTTGGCCCGTCCCGCCGCGAACAGCCCGAGCGCCACGCCGACCACCGACGCGACAGCCAGGGCGGACACCGTCAGCAACATCGTCGAAGGAAGACGCTCCAGGATGACGTCGATGGCCGGTCGACCCTGGACATACGACGTCCCCAGGTCGAACCGGATCAAGTTGACCACGAAGATGGCGAGCTGCTCGGGCAGTGGTCGGTCAAGCCCGAACTTGGCCCGCATCTCCGCGTAGTAGGCCTCATCACCGTTGGCACCCGCAAGGGCGAGGATGGGGTCACCGGGTGCGAGGTGCACCAGCAGGAAGGCGATGACCAGGATGCCAAGGACGGTCGGCGGGACCTGCACGACCCGCCGGAGAAGGTACCGGCCGTTCATCGGTCACACGGTGCGGTGCCATCACGGCGCACAGGTCGCCGCCTCGGCGAACTGCGCGTAGGGCTGGAATCCCTGGCACGGCAGGCGGTAGGCCCTGACGCCGGACGTCTCGACCAGCCACACGTAGGGCTGCGCTGCGGCCACGGTCTGCTGGATTCGGCCGTAGATCTTGCCCCGAGCCTCGTTCCCGACCGTTTGCTGCGCCTGCGTGAACAGGGCGTCAACGGCCGAATCCCTGTAGCCCGCGGCGTTGGAGAACGGGACCGGTCCGATCTGTGCGGAGTCGAACATCCGTCGGACCCCGATCTCTGGGTCGGGTCCGTTGCAGTAGGAAATCACGTTCGTGTCGAAGTCGCGTTTGGTGAACACCGTCTCCGCGAAGACCGGCGGTTCAAGCGGCTCAAGCGTCAGCTCGATCCCGACGGCGCCGAGCTCCGATCGAAGCAACTCGCCGTACCGTGCAAAGGTCGGGAAGTGCAAGAAATCGAGCGCCAGCGGCGTGCCGTCCGCAACCCCAGTCACGCCTGCGGCGATGCGCATGCCATCGGCTCCCGCTTTCCAGCCCGCTTGATCGAGCATCGCCATGGCCGCCGTCGGATCGAACGCCGGCAACACGATGTCATCCGCGTGTGCCCATCCGATGCCGCTGGAGATGGGCGCCGTCGCGACTCGCCCCTGACCGAACAGGATCTTGTCGACGATCTGCTGCCGGTCGATCGCGTGGGCGATGGCCTGCCGTACTCGCACGTCCTGCAGGATCGGCTTATCGAAGTTGAACGACATCGTCATGATGCAATTGGAGCCACCGGGATTGCGGTCGGTCCGCAACAGTTCGACCTCGGGATCGGCGTCAAGACGCGCCTCGTCCGGTCCCGGCACACCCCAGATCCAGTCGACCTCGCCCGCTTCGAGCGCGATCACCTGGCTGCCGGACTCCGGGATCACCCGCATCACGACCTCATCGAGCTTGGGCAAGGCGGGTGCCCAGTACGTGTCATTTCGCTTGAGGCGGATCTCCGAATCAGGGGTGTACGACTCGAAGGCGAATGGGCCTGTGCCGACCGGGGCGGCGTTGGCCGGGTTCTTGGCAGGATCGCTGCCCTGGTAGATGTGCTTCGGAAGGATCGGGGCCTCGGTCACGTCCAGCTGTCGGAGCAGTGGCGCATAGGGCTGCTTGAAGCGGAAGACGACCGTCTGGGCGTCCGGAGTATCGATCCCGTCAAGGACCGGCCCGACCGACGATCGGGTGCGGGCATGGAGTTTGAGCAGGACCTCCTCGAAGGTGAATTTCACGTCCGCGGAGGTGAACGGCGTCCCGTCGTGCCAGGTCACGCCATCCCGGAGTTTGAACGTGTACTGGGCGCCGTCGTTGTCGATCGTCCAGCTCTCGGCGAGTTCCGGGACCGGCTCCAGGTTCTCGTCGAGGCCGACCAGACCGTTGAAGATGAGTTCGGCTGCGGTGTGCGTCGCCCCGCTCGTGGTGATCGCCGGGTTCAGATGACCGGGATCAGCCGAGATGGCGACTACGAGGGTCCCGCCTCCACCACCCGTCGGAGCCTCAGACGCGGGCGGGCTTGACGGACTGCCTGACGGTCTGCCTGACGCGCCGGTCGGTGACGGCGATGCTGTCACGCCACAGGCTCCTGCCACGAGGCCGACGAGGATCACCGCGAGGGGTACTCGGCTCATCATCAGGTCTCCCAGGGTGGACGAAGCACCGCGTTGCAGGAGGCCGCACCGTACCGTGGCGCTCGCCCCGTGACTAAGTGCCAGTGACACCTAAGGGAACGATCCCGCGACGGACGGCGCGGAACCGGCACACGCAGGGCGCGTGCTACCGACGCAACCGGGGACCCCGGATCGACCCGCGCGTCGCCAGGGATGCCAGACTCGGACCGGTCAGCGGCCTTCCGCCCTGGTGGGAGCCGTGGAGGTCGCCGCGCGGGCGACGGGCCGTGGGAGTGTCAGCAAGCTGCCGATCGCCGCAAGCAGGATCAGGAGACCCGGGCCAGCGTGGCGCACGAGCGTTCCGAAGGTCAACCCCATCGTCATCGGGTCGCCCATCCCGAACGACGGCAGCACCCATGGTCCGAATGTCACCCATACGCCCGCGGCGATGAGGCCAACAGCCGAGAGACGCCTCACCGACCGGGATGAGGCGGCCAGAAGGACGACGGCAAGGGCGATCCCGATGATCCCCGGCACGAAATGCCAGAAGTACGTGCTGGTGGTGACCGTGCTGCCGAACAGTTGGGGGGCGCCGGCGTCCATCATCCCCCCACCGGCGGCCTGGCCGCTCATCATGTGGCCAGCTGCGGCGACCGCAGGATCCACCGGGAGCCACGGCCCCACAAGCGCCCAGACAGAACCGAGTAGTGCGCCGATCACGAGGAGCTTGTGCATGAGGTTGCCTCCGTGACATGACATGGAACGGTGATTATCGATCCGTGCGTCAGCCGCACGCAAGCTCGAACTCCGATCACCGCTACGCATCCTCGTGTTCCGAACCGTGTTGTGCCCTCGGTCCACTGCGCCGACCTAGGCGGATGAGCCCCGGGCAAGCGACTGCCGACGCTGCTCCATCATCCGCCAGACCATGGGCGTGAAGATGAGCTGCATGGCGAGGTCCATCTTGCCGC
>JACCVB010000273.1 GCA_013698385.1 Chloroflexota bacterium | reverse complement strand
CAAGGCGCGCTCCGTCTTCGAATCGGCGGAACTCGAGGACCTTGGGGCGCGGATGGAGAAGCGAAAGGCATCCGCCCTCCAGGAAGTGACCGACGCGGCTCGCTGACGATTTGACGAGCTCCGGGGGAGCCCCATTCGTCTCGGGTGATGCCTCAAAGGCCGGGACGGACTGCCGATGACCGTCGAGATCGCGTGGTCGCCCTGGCCGTGGTGTTCGCGTTCTCGGTCGGACTCGGGGTGGCGACCCTGGCGATCCCGTTGCTCGCCCTCGGGGCAGGTTACGGCGCGGCCACCGTGGGATTTCTCGTCGCCACCGCGGCCGCCGCGCAGTTCCTGACCCGCCTCGCCCTCCCGGTCCTGCTGGGCCGTTTCCCGGACCGGACCCTGATCGCGCTGTCCAGCATGCTGATGCTGGTGGGGTTCGGGCTGCTGGTCGTCAACGTCGCCCTGCCCGTATTCGTCCTGGCCCAGGTACTCCAGGGCGCTGCGCGCGCCATCTTCTGGACTTCCAGTCAGACCCATGCGATCCGGGGCGTGTCGCGGCCTGTTCAACGACTCGTGGACGTGAACGTGGCCGGCAGTGCCGGAACGCTCATCGGTCCGGTGCTGGCCGGCTCGCTGGCATCGCTTGGCCTCCAGGTGGCGATGAGCGCGGCCGTCGTCGGGGCCGCGATGGCCGTGATGGGGACCCCGCTGATGCGCCGCCTCCCACCGTTCGATCGCCAGCTGTCCGGTGGGTCGATGTCGCTCCTGCGGCGCGACGGCGTGGACGTAGCCTGCTGGGCCAGTGCCGCGGGTGGGGTCTGGTGGTCCATGGTCGGCTCGTACATCCCGGTGATCCTCGTGAACTCGGACCTTGGGCCGGCCGCGATCGGCTGGCTCATCACCGCCTCCGAGACGGCGGGCACGGTGGCCCTCCTCTCGCTCCGCAATGTGGCGACCCGCTGGGTTCCGACGGCCGTCAGGATCGGGGCGTTCGGCGCATTGACCGCGCTTGCCGCCGTCGCGGTGGCCGCGCTGTTGATGATCGGCCCGACGTTTGGCACGACGGATCCCGCGCCCCCGATCGTCGTGTACGCGGTGCTACTCGTGCTTGGCGGGGCAGCGAGTGGCACCGTGACCACGATGGCACCGGCCATGGCGACGTTGATGGCCGAGCCGGATGAACAGGGCGATGCTCTGTCGCTGTCGGGCACCTTCCGGGCGGGCGCCCTGTTCGGTGCGCCGGCGACCGTTGGCGGGCTGCTGTCGGTCATGGCGCTGATCCCCGCATTGCTCCTCGTGGCCGCGGCGGCCGGAGGGCCGGGCCTGGTCATCGGGCGTCGCCGGCGGCGATGACCTCGATGACCGCGTCAGAGATTGTCGGCCAGACCTCCAGCGCCCAGGGGCCGAAGTCGCGGTCCGTCAGGCACACGAGCGCGTGATCGAGATCGGGGTCCACCCAGAGGAACGTGCCCGCTCCCCCGAAATGTCCGAACGTCGACGGACGATTGTGGCGGCCCGTCCAGTGCGGCCGCTTGTCGCCGCGGATCTCCGCGCCGAGGCCCCAATCGCAGGGGTCGAACCGCCCGACTCCCGGGACGACGCCGGCCAATCCGGGGAAGGCGATGGTGCGGAGAGCGAGGGCCGTGCGCGGGGCGAGCAGGGTCGGACGGAGGAACTCCCCGGCTAGTCGAACGAGGTCCGCCAGGGGTCCGGCGAGACCCTCTGAGGGGCGCCCGATGAGCGTCGTTCCCCCCATCCCGAGTGGCCCGAGAACCGACTCGCCAAGGATGTCACCGAACGGGCGGCCGATCCGCTCCGACACGAGGTCCCCCAGGAGATCGAAGCCGTGATTCGAATAGATCCGGCGAGAGCCTGGGCGACCGATGGCCGCCGTTCCTTCGAACGGCAATCCGGAGGTGTGCGCCAGGAGATGTCGAACGGTCGACTCCGACGGGCCCGCCGGTTCATCGAGATCCAGCAGTCCGTTTTCGACGGCCAGAAGGACCGCGAGCGCCGTGACCGGTTTCGTGACCGACGCCCAGCGGAAGGACCGCTCCGCATCGCCGTGACTGGCGACGAGCCGGTCCGGACCGACCACGGCCGCCGCAGCATGCTCTGTGCCCCAGCCATCGATGGCGGTCAGCGCGGTAACCAGTCGGTCGTCCATCGGTTGAAATGCTAGTTCGCCGCGGCGTCACCGGTTCGTCGCACAACCGCGGTAGCATCCCGGCATGTGGTTCCTCCGTTCCAACGACCAGACCGTCCCCTCCCCCGCTGAAGCCCTGCCCGGTCGCCCCGATGCGATCCTCCAGCCGGGCCTCCATTCCGTCCTCGGCACGCCCATCGCCGGGCCGTGGCCAGAGGGCACCCGGACGGCCGTCTTCGGGCTCGGCTGTTTCTGGGGCGCCGAGAAGGCGTTCTGGCAGGTGCCGGGCGTCGTCAGCACTGCGGTCGGCTACGCCGGTGGGAGCACCCCAAATCCGACCTACCGCGAAGCCTGCTCCGGCAAGACCGGTCACGCCGAGGCCGTCCTCGTGGCCTACGACCCCGCGCGCGTCACGTACGAGAAGTTGCTGCGCCTCTTCTGGGAACACCACGATCCGACCCAGGGCATGCGCCAGGGCAACGACACGGGTACGCAGTATCGATCCATCATCCTCGTGGCCGACGACGAGCAGCGCCGCCACGCGGAAGCCTCGCGCGACGCTTACCAGGTCCGCCTCAGCGCTGCCGGCTTCGGCACGATCACGACCGAGATCGCCGATGCAGGCCCGTTCTTCTACGCCGAGGACGAACACCAGCAGTACCTGGACAAGAACCCCCGGGGCTATTGCCCTGACCACGGCACGGGCGTGGCCTGCCCGATCGGCGTCGGCGTGCGGGTCGAATAGCCCCGGTCGGCCCGGACGTCTAGCCGCTGGTGGACAACGGGATCGAACGTCCGGGACCGAGGCCGGGGCGTGACAGCCTCGCCGTCCCGGCTTACGTGAAACTTATCGCGCGGCTCGGCCCGTCGTCGCGACCGACCGCCTTCAGATGGCCCAGGGCCGCCGGTGGGCGGTCGACGGGCTACCGGGCCTGTCTGTGGCCGCTCGAGTTGCCGGGCGGCTCAGGACGCGGTGCAGGCGACGTTCGCCGAGACGCTGGACGTGCCCGCCGATACCTCCGACCTGGGCAGCCAGCGATTAGTGACTGCCACCGAAGCGTTCAGGATTTGGCGGAGGGCACAGATCAAAGGCCAGGGCCGGAGCCGGTGAGCCATCCGGTGGCAATTCGAACACACCACGGCCAGGTCGCCGAGCCGAGTCCGCGCTACTCCCGTCGACAATCGAACCACGGGCTGGTGGCCCCGCGATGGCGTGGGAAGAGGTCCACGTCGCCGTCTCGCGTTGACTGCGGGCACCTCTGTCAGCCGCCTGTAACGGCGCCGCACGGAAGGGTACCACCGGCGATCTGCACCAAGCCGCGGAGCGCAGCATCGGGCGTCGCGGCACGCGCGGCGCGCTCCGAGCCGTCCGGTGCCAGGGCGACGGCGATCCGTCCTCCGAGCGTTGCGCCGCGGTCAGGCCGGTCGATGCGCAACGGAGACTATCGACGCTCCAGCCGCGGGCAGCTGGGCCTGTACGTCTTCCCACACCGTGCCGATGTCCGGAGCATTGGCCATTAATGTCCTCCCGCGGCGCCTCGGTCCGAGGGTACATCGACGACGACGGTCACTCGCCGCGGGCGTTCCTGCGCCGTGATTGCAGGCGCGTCGCAATGGCGGACTCTGGCCTGGTCCGAGCGTTCGGCTCTGGGCGGTGCGGTGCGTAGGGGTGAGGTCCGGTCAGGTTGCCGCACCATCACTGGTGGCCACGCCGATGTGTCGGGCACGTTGCGAGCGGATAGCACGTGTCTGTGGGTGCGGAGCGACCCGCCCAACCGCGCTGACCGGGCGAGCCGTTCCCCGGTCGGCTGGACGAGCCTAGTGCCGTTGGGAGCGGTCGCCTCGGCCTCACTCCGTGCCGCTTGGCTGCGGCTCACCCTCCTACCCGCATTGGGCCCCCATCCGCGTGTGACGGTCCCACCCATGTCACCCGATCAACCCCTTGGGAGAGGAGGTCGGCTCGTGGTCCTTACGCTTGTGAAGAACCCTGGATGAGCGGCCCGAGCTGGGCAAGGACTGCCGCCACCTCGTCGTATTGCTGGGGGTCGATCGCGAGCTGGCGAGGAGGATCGCGCGGATGCTCGGGGACGATGATCATAGTCGCCGGACGCTGGCTCTCGAGGTCGAACTCGACGAGGCGCAGGTTGCCGATGGGCACGTCAAGAGTGATCACGCCGTTTTCGGTGACCACGACCCGGCGGTCCGTTAAAACGAGGCGTCCGTCAGTGCCGTTCACGACGCCGCGGACGACCTCGTCCCGGCCCAGCCGTCGCATAACAGGGTCGTCGCCATCAATCATGGACAGATGGTGCAAGTGCGAGGTGACTCGGATGTGCAGGACGGCGCCCACCCACTTGCAAGTACGCATCAAGAGGTCTGTCTCGGTAGGGGCCCTGGGACGCCCTGGACGCGGCACGGGACGCGATCGCCGACCTCTTGGGCGCGGGGCTGGCCAGCTTCGACCTCGAGCGGTAGTGTCCTCCAGTTTGGACGATGGGCTACATTCATCTCGATGGTTCGAGTCGGCTCAATCGTTCTGCGCGTGGACGATCTGCGCCGCCAGACTGACTTCTGGGCGGCTGCTCTCGACTACGTGCCTCGCGATGAGCAGAGCGACGACTTCGTGCTGCTACGTCCCCGGGACGGTGTCGGGCCCAACCTTTCCCTTGACCAGGTTCACTCAGAGGTCCATCTGCCGCCACGCATTCACCTTGACCTGTACACAGAGGACCAGGTCGAAGAGGTTACCCGCCTGATCGCTCTGGGCGCCACCGAGGTGCATTGGGACAAGCGACCGCCGGACGCGGACTACGTCATCCTGGCCGATCCGGAGGGCAACCGCTTCTGCGTCGTGGACGCGAACCAGTAGTCTTTGGCGCCCTTACGCGGACATAGAGAAAAGCGCCCGAAGTGCCGGGGGCAAGTCACTCCGGGCGCTTTCCGTATGGCCGGCGCTGGGCCGGGATCCAGCGGTATCCCGCCTACTCAGCAGACGCTATCGCGCTCACGGCCATCCTGGGCCGCTGCGCCTCCCACCGTGACAATCACGCTTCGGCCCGTTCGGGGAGCTCACCGTCGCCGATGAGCGGGCGACCGTGGCAGCTCGACGCGCGGCGTCGAGGCTTCGGGAGTCGATCGGCGAGACATCGGGACCTCTCGTCGGCGGGACGCGGGCGGTAGTGGGTCAGATATTCAGGTTGCGACGCGAAAGTCGCGACTGACGCCGGATGATCGCGATGCCGGCCACGAGCATCAAGACGCCCCAGATCAGAAAGCCGATGTCGTAGAAGAATTGGCCTGGGCCGGGCCGGACGTGATGGAGCCCTAGCAAGTGATGGTCCACAAGCCCTTCCACGGAGTTGAACAGACCCCAGCCAACGAGCATCCCAGCGATGAGCGTGCGGGTGCCGCCCTCCCTGTGCCGCGCACCGTTGGATGACATCAGGGTGAACAGCCCGGCGACGGTCAAGACCCATGTGGCAGCGTGGAAGATGCCGTCGGCCAGCGTGTTCACTCGGAGGTTCTCGAGCGTGTCCGGCGGCGTCAGTGTGCTGACCATGTGGTGCCACTGCCAAATCTGGTGGAGCACGATCCCGTCGAAGAAACCGCCTAACCCGAGGCCGAGCAGGATGGCGGCCGCAACGAGCCTCGTCCGATCGGGCTTACGCCCCAATTGGGTCATGTGAGCAACCTCCCTATGGTCCGGGCCCCATCCCTAGCGCGATTCTATGGGCGATGCCGGGATTCGGCCCTATTGTCGGGCCAGTCAGGGACCAATGGTCAGTGCACCACGTGCTCGCTACGCCGTAGTTTCGACACGACCCCCGGGGTGCGGCGAGGACAAGCTGACCCCCGATACGAGCAGCTCCTAGTTAGGGCCGAGCGAGACCTCCGTGCCCTCGATCGCGATCTCTGCATTTCTAACGGCGCGGAGCCCGAGATCCTCGAGGACCGCGAGAGGACGGCGGAGGCCTTGCAGGATCTCCGGGAATTCAGCGTCACCGTGATGGCCCTCATCAACGCCCCGGTGCGACGATAAGCGGCAGCCTCCTAAGCCGAGTCCGACGATGGACTTGCCGGACCCGCCGCTCGGCCGGCCCCCGACGACGTCTCGCGTTTCCAACCAGCGGCTGGTCGCACCCCGGACATCCCGGCCGGGCTGCGCAGGTTGGTGCCCTCGATGACGGATGGGTCGATCTCAGGACCCCGGCAAATGTCGACCCCGCGGGCAGCCAGATGTCGGCCTAACACGGCCGCGTCCCGCAGGGCGCAGCCGTTATGGTCGTTGGCCGCAACCTGATCGCGTGTCTCCTGCTTGGGGACCACGGCATCGGGCGAGCGCAGCCAGTTGGACAGGTTGCGGTGGGGGATGCCGAGCTGACTTGCGGCCTTCACAGTCCGATTGCGAGGGTGAGTCCGACCGCCTCGGCCTTCTCAGCATCGGTGCCTGCACCATGGCCGGGTCGTCGAGTCCCACCCGCGTTGCGGTAGCGTATCCGTCGATGCGCGGCCATGAGATCGACTTCGCTGGGCGGGCCCGACCGGCGATCCCGGCCGGGATCCTCGAGGGCGGCGTCGTCGCGATCGCCCGTCACCTAGCCGCGTCTCGGGTCGAAGCCATCGCAGATGCCCTCCTTGAAGGCGGGGTCCTCGCCTTCGAACTGACCCTGAACGAACCGCAGGCCGACGCCCTGCGCGCCATCGAGGCGGCGGCCCGGCACGTCACGGGCACGCCGCTCAGGATCGGGGCCGGTACAGTCCTGACCCACGAGGCCGCCCGACGCGCGACGGACGCCGGCGCCACCTTCCTGGTCATGCCCCACACCGATCCCGGCCTCGTCACCTGGGCCGCCGACCAGGGCATCCCGGTTTTCCCGGGCGCCGCCACTCCGACCGAGGTCCTCGCGGGCTGGCAGGCCGGCGCCGCGGCAGTCAAGGTCTTCCCGGCTTCGACGCTGGGTCCGACCTTCGTTCGCGAGTTGCGCGGACCGTTCCCGGATATCCCCCTGCTGCCCAGCGGTGGCATCACGCTGGCCGACGTCGCCGCATTCATCAGGGCTGGCGCTGTCGGCATCGGGATGGGCAGCTGGCTGACCGCCGACCGAGACGCGACGGCGATCACCAGCAAGGCCCGCCACGTCACGACGGCCGTGCAGGAGGCCCGGCCCACGCCAAGGGCCGGGTGACGAGCCGCCACACAGGCCAGGTGCGAGCCGTACCACACAACGGCGGCGGCCGACCCCAGCGGCCACGTCACGCACCTGCAAGGCAGCTCACCTGCCTCGTCGTCCGCACCATCACGGGCCGTACGCCATGCTGTCGCATGATCGCCCGTTCTTCCCCGGAGACCGCATGACCCCTCAGGTACGTCCCGCGCGCAACACGACCAGGGCCCCGGCCGCCGGTGGCCGTCAGACCAGCCTCGGCTGGATCGCCGTCATCATCTTCCTGTTCCTCGCGGGCCTCGGCATCCTTGGCGCGATCACCGCGGTCACGGGCTATGCCTACCTTTCCTCGGACCTGGCCGATCCGGCCAAGCTGACGCAGTACCAGCTTCCCGAAGAGACGGTCATCTACGACCGGACCGGCAAGACAGAACTCGCTCGGTTCGGCGAGTTCAAACGCGACGTGGCGACGTTCGACGAGATCCCGCCGATCATGCTGGACGCCACGACCGCGATCGAGGACAAGACCTTCTGGGACAACGCCGGATTCGATCCGGTCGCGATCGCCTCCGCGGCGCTCGACTCGGTCCGAGGCGACAGCCGAGGTGCGTCCACCGTGACCCAGCAGCTGGTCCGCGCCCGCCTGCTGGAACCGAAGCTCGTCCAGGACCCGAAGCGGACGCTGGAGCGCAAGCTCAAGGAGATCATCCAGTCCATCCGGGTGACCCAGGCCTTCCCGGGCGAAGCCGGCAAGCGCGAGATCATCACGGCATACCTGAACCAGAACTACTACGGCAACCAGAGCTACGGGGTGAAGGCCGCCGCGCGTTCGTACTTCGGGATCGACCTCAAGGACATCGACCCGGCCCAGGCGGCCATCATCGCCGGCCTGCCCAAGTCGCCCTCCAACTACGACCTCGTCCGGAACGCCGGCGAACGCTGCACGGTGACCGTCGCCGCTGACGAAGACTGCCCGGCGGGCAAGGCCAGCCTGATCGTCCCGGACAGCACGAAGGTCGTTCAGCGGCGCAACACGATCCTGGGTTTGCTGGCGCAGGGCGACCGGACGCCGATGTCCGGCAGCGAGTACTCGACGAACGACTTCGAGGCCGCCGCCAAGGCAGAAGTCCGGCTGGTCGGCCAGGCCGCTCCGCGTTGGCTCGCCCCGCATTTCGTGTGGGCCGTCCGCGATGAGCTGACCACCAAGCTGTGCGGTGCCGACTCGACGACCTGTACGCAACTCGAGCAGGGCGGCCTGCGGGTCACGACCACGATCGACCTCGGACTGCAGAAGACCGCCGAGAAGTGGGTGGAGGCCTCTGCCCTGACGCCGCATCGCAAGGACCCGGAGGCGGCCGCAAAGAAGCTCGGCTTCGACAAGTACCCCGATTGGATCCGCAACCTCGAGGACAAGAACGTCCGCAACGGCGCGCTCGTCGCGCTCGATTACCAGACGGGCGAGCTGATCGCGTACGTCGGCTCGGCAAACTACTACTCGAGCACGGATCGAGCCGAATTCCAGCCCCAGTTCGACGTCGCCGGCCAGGGCTACCGCCAGCCGGGATCCGCATTCAAGCCGTTCAACTACGCCGTCGGCATCGACGACAAGACCTTCACCGCCGGCACGATGTTCATGGACAGCGCCACGGATTTTGGGGGGAATTTTACGCCCAGCAACGCGGACAACCTGGAGCGTGGCCCGGTCCGGGTCCGCAACGCGCTCGAATTCTCCCTGAACATCCCGTCGGTCAAGGCCATGGCCGTCAATCAGCCGGACCACGTGTACGCCAGGGCCAAGGACTTCGGGATGACCTTCCAATCGGACACCCCGCCGGCCGGCCTGGCCCTGGGGCTTGGCGTCGCCGAGACGCGACCGGTCGATCTCGTGACGGCCTACGGGACGCTCGCCAACGGCGGACGCAAGCTCGGCCACACGACCATCCTCTCCGTCCAGGATCGCCAGGGCACAGACGTGGTGCCGCCCTACAGCCCGCCGGAGGGCGAGCAGGTCATCAGTCCCCAGACGAGCTACATCGTCACGGACATCCTGGCCGACAACACGGTCCGCAGGATCAATCCCTTCTGGGGCAAGTTCCAGCTCCGGGACGCGAATGACGCCTACCGGCCGGCCACGCTCAAGACCGGAACGAACACCGACGCCAAGGACCTCAACGCGTATGGCTATGTCGCGCCACCATCCGAGGCCGGACGAGGCGCCGGGGCCTACGCCCTCGCGGTCGGCGTCTGGAACGGCAACAGTGACAACACGCCCGTGTCCACGCCATCCAAGCCGATCTTCTCGATCGACATCTCGACCTACGTCTGGCAGGGCTTCCTGAAGGAGGCGTCCGCATCCTGGCCGATCACCGACTTCAGCCGGCCCGACGGCGTGGTCGAAGTCGACATCGACCCGTGGACCGGCCTGCTACCCGCGCCCGGCGGCGAAAGCGTCAAGGAGTGGTTCATCAACGGCACGGAACCGCAGGATCGGCTCGGTGCGGATGCGTGCGGGGACAAGCTGCTCGAGAAGGTCGGCTTCGAATCCAAGTACAAGGCCTGGATGGAGGCCGACCGGGACTGGATCCGCCGTGCGAAGCAGGGACCCGGTGTCAGCGGCGGACCCGAGGGCACGCGGACGTCGTACTTCTACGACGGGTCGTTCACACCCTACGGGAAGTCGTGGGGACCGATCGTGAGGGGCCAGGCGTGCGCAACGCCGGCTCCGGCGCCTACCTGCTACCTTGTGCCCACGGCGGATCCGAGCGGGATCATCCCCTCGTTCGTTCCGCCGACCCCGTCGGGTTCAGGCCCGGCCGCGGAGGCTTGTCCGCCCGGCCCACCGCCGTCCGAGCTGCCATCCGAGTCGCCGTCGGCCAGTCCGTCCGAGTCACTGGAGCCCAGCCCCAGCCTGGAGCCAAGCCCGAGCCTGGAGCCCAGCCCAAGCCTGGAGCCCAGCCCAAGCGCCGAACCGACGCCGGAGCCCACTCCTGCCGCCACGCCTGCACCGACCCCTGCCGCCACGCCCGCACCCACGCCGGCACCCACGCCGGCACCCACGCCGGCACCCACGCCGGCTCCCACGCCGGCACCCACCCCGACAC
>JACCVB010000300.1 GCA_013698385.1 Chloroflexota bacterium | reverse complement strand
GGTGCCGAAGACATCGCCCGCGCGCCGTGGCTACGCTACGTCTGCGATGAGGTCGCGGCGGCTCGCGACATCGGCGTGGCCGTCGAGGGAATCTGCCTGTACCCGGTGGTCGACCATCCCGGCTGGGATGACGATCGGCACGTGCCGGTCGGGCTGTGGGGTTATCCCGATGCGCACGGCCGGCGCCCGGCCTATGAGCCGTTGGTCAGCGAGGTGCAGGGCCAGTTCCAGCGCTTCGTCGATGTCGACCGCTTCCCGCCGCTTCATCGCCGGTCGAGCAGTTCGCGAGCATGCGGCTCAGCCATCGTTCTCGTCAGCGAGAGCCGGGCACCATCCGGGATGGGCCACCAGATGCTCACCTTGGCGGCAGGCTTGGCGGCCGACCACCGGGTGATCGTGGCCGGACCTGACGCCGCAGACGGCCGATGGCTGCTCGATACAGCCCGCCGACAGGACTTCGAGGTTTGGGCCCTCGTGGATGCCCATCCCTTGGCCCAAGCGGCGCACTTGTCCAGCCTGCTGGCCGAAGATGACGTGGACCTCGTGAATGTCCATGCCGGTATCGGATGGGAAGGTCACGCCGCCGTCGCCGCCGCGCGAGCGGCCGGCGTCAGGACCGTGATCCGCACCGAGCATCTGCCGTACCTGCTCACGAAGTCATCAGATGAGGCCGTTTACCACCGGGCACTGGCTCATCTGGATGGGATCATCGCGGTGTCGGAGGGCGTGGCCTCAAGCCATAGCGTGGCGGGCGTTCCCGCGGAGCTAATCCATGTCGTCCGCAATGGCATCGAGGATCCCGCGCTCCCTGCGGAGCCCTCCGCGGTTCGGCGAGGCCTGGGAATCCGCGCCGACGTGCCCTTCGTGGTAACCGTCGGACGGCTCACCGAGCAGAAGGGTTACGACGTACTCCTGCCTGCCATCGTGGCCACCATGCGCCAGTGTCCCGAGGCGCGGTTTCTCATCGTGGGATCAGGGCCCCTGTCGGCCGAGCTAGACCGGGCCATCGCGGCCAGCGGCCATGCCGGTTCGATCCAGCGCCTTCCATATTGGCACGACATCCCTGCTCTCCTGGCGGCCGCCGACGTCCTCGTGCTCGCTTCGAGGTTCGAGGGCTTGCCCCTCGTGACGATTGAGGCGATGGCGACCGGGCGGCCGGTGGTCGGGACCCGCGTCTGCGGCATGACCGAAGCCATCGTCGATCGTGTGACCGGCAGGTTAGTGGAGCCTGACGACGCCGTGGCGTTGGCCGCTGGCATACTCGATGTCCTGGCCGAGCCACGGCGGGCGGCCGCCTACGGCGCGGCCGGCCGGCGCCGCTATGAGCGGCTTTTCACCGCTCGGCGGATGGTCGAGGATACCCTTGGCGTCTACCGCGCCCTGCTCGGTCGGCCACCCATCCCAGTGATCGAACCGGCCCTCGCCACCGTTGCGGCACAGGGTCGCTCCCTGGCCAGCCGATGACGACAATCAGGGTGGCCGCGATCGGGGCGGGCGGGATGGCCACCCGTCACCTCGCGAATATCGGCTGGTTCCCTGGGGTGCGATTGGTCGGCATCGCCGATCCGGTCCGTGCAGCGGCCGAGGGGCTGGCCCGTCTGACGGCCGGTGTCCGGGCGTTTTCGAACTGGGAGGAGATGCTCGATTCGGTTCGGGCGGAAGCCGTCGTGATCTGCGTGCCGCCGTTCGCCCATGGCCAGCCAGAGTTGGCCGCCGTCGAACGCGGTCTGCCGTTCTTCACGGAAAAACCCATCGCGGTGGACCTGGCGACCGCCGAACGGGTCGCCGACGCGGTCGCCGCCAGCGGTCTGGTCACGGCCGTCGGCTACCACTGGCGATACCTCGAGACGACCGAGCGGGCGGCTGAATTGCTGGCCAGTAACCCCGCCCAGCTGGCCATGGGCTACTGGTGGGACGGCACGCCGCCGCGCGCCTGGTGGGTCAGGAAGGCGACCTCGGGAGGTCAGATCATCGAGCAGACCACCCATCTGTTCGATCTGGCTCGACACTTGATCGGCGAAGCCGAGGTGGTCAGTAGCCAGTTCCGCTATACGCCGGGTCGCACGCATGCCTTCTCGGACACCGATGTCCCCGACGCCTCGATCGCCAGTGTCCGCTTCGACTCCGGTGCGATCGGCACGTTCGCCAGTACGCATCTCCTGGGGTGGCCCCACCGGGTCGGTCTGCACGTGGTGAGTGACGGGATGGTCCTCGAACTCTCCGAGGCCGAGCTGATGGTGGACATCGGGCGCGGACGGCCGGTCACGCGGACGGGACGTGACCCGTTCATCGCGGAGATGCGGGACTTCCTGGACGCCGCATCCGGCGGACTCGACCTTATCCGAGTGCCCTATGCCGAAGCTCTGCTGACCCAACGTTTGACCGTGGCGGCCAGCGTGGAGGACCCTCCCTCGACAGCGGGCCCGGACCGACCTGCGGCGACGGTCGACGAGGGACGCTGACGGGTGGCCGCTTCCGTAGGCTGGATCGTGCAGCCCGCAGCGTTCGTGGATACTCCTGGCTTGGATCCATCCGGCTGGGAGGCCGCCGAACGGATCCTGACGGCCGACGACCAGCATGTCCCGATGGCACTTGCGGCCGGCTTCGACACGATCTGGGTCGAGGACCACATGGGCTGGGGAGCCAAGAGCCACCTCGAGTGCATCACCACTCTCGCTTGGCTGGTCGGACGACACCCGGGCTCCCGCTGGGGCACGATGGTGTGCGGCCAGGCCTTCCGCAACCCGGCGTACCTCGCCAAGGTCGCGGTGAATCTGCAGCTATTGACGGGGGGCCGCTTCGTCCTTGGCATCGGTGCGGGGAACAACGGCGCGGAACATGCTGAGTTCGGATTTCCATTCCCGACCGCTGCGCGGCGTCTCGATCAGATGGAAGAAGCCGTACGCATCATCCGGACTCTGTGGCTGGGCGGGCGCCATAGCGTCGATGGCCGGGAGCACACCATCAGGGACGCGATCGTCGCGCCGCGCCCAGAACCGGCCATCCCCCTGATGATCGGCGGGGGCGGCGAGCGCCGGACCCTTCGACTGGTCGCAGACCTCGCCGATTGGTGGTGCGCTGATGTCGGCAGTGCCGAGACCCTGCTCCGCAAGTCGGCGATCCTCGACCGGCACTGTGCGGCCGTCGGGCGGGATCCGGCCACGATCGTGCGGACCCAAGTCGCCTGGGTCAGCCTTGAGGACGACCCAGCGGCTCGTAGCCGCTGGCCTGAGGTGCACATCGTCGCCGGGTCCCCCAGCGAGGTGATCGCCGAGCTTCTCCGATTCCGGAGGGCGGGCGCGGACCACCTGCAGATCCGCTTCATGGACTTCCCGGCCACGCAAGGCCTAGAGCGGTTCGCGGCTGACGTCCTGCCGCGGTTGCACGCCGGCTGGGATTGAGTCCCCGGGCGGTCCTCTTCGTTTTCGCCTGGCTGGTGGTCGGCGGTGAGGAGACTGAGGTCCGCTTGCTGGCCCGGGGCCTTGATCCGGCGAGGTATCGAATCGAGGTCGCGGCCTGCCTCCGGCGGGAGGGGATGCCGGACCAGACCGAGCAGCAACTGGCGGCGCTCGGGATCCCGGTCGACCGCAGCCCATACCGGCTGTCGTTCGAGGACACCGTCGAGCACCTGGCCAAACGGGTCGTGGGATTCGACTTGGTGGTCGCCTGCCAGGGCGTGCCGGACATCGTGCCCGCCCTGCGTCTCGCGGCGTCCCGGGGCCTGCCCATCCCTCCGCTGATCGAGCATGGCGGGCTGGTTTCCGAAGCCGAACGGGCGTCGGACCTCGCCGCCCGCTACATCGGCGTATGCGCGACCATCCGGGCGGCCGCCGCGGGCCGCCTCGTGGGTCGCGAGTGGGACGCGCTCGAGATCCCATCGATGGTCGACCTTGACGAGTTCGATCCCGAAGATCGGGCAGGTGTGCGCCACGATTGGGCCGTGGCGGACGACGACGTCGTGTTCGGGTGGGTGGGTCGTCTCGACCGCAAGAAGCGCGTCGAGGACTTCGTGCAGGCGGCAGCCCTCGTGTCGAGGGCGATCCCGGCTGCCCGCTTCGTGGTCATCGGTGGCGCCGACGCCTTCATGCCAGGCTACGCGGTCGAACTGCGCGAGCTGGTCGATCGGTTGGATCTAGGTCGGCGGCTCACCTTCCTGGGTGATCGCCCAGATGTCGCGCGCTTGATGACCGGCCTCGACGCCTTGGTCTGGCTGGCGCGTGGCGAGGGGATGCCCCACGTCATCGCCGAGGCGGGAGCTGCGTCCCTGGCGGTCATCGCGACCCCCGATAACGGGACCCTGCAGCAGATCGATGACGAGCGGACCGGCCTCTTCGTTCCGCACGAGCGGCCAGCGCTGGCTGCCGCCGCGATGATCCGCGTGGCCCGCGACGGGCGACTGCGTCAACGCCTCGGAGCCGCCCTTCGATCGAGTGTCGAGGATCGATACGCGGCGAGCGTCGTGGTACCGCGATGGGAGCGACTGTTCGACGAGGTGATTGAGGAACACCTGGCGCGTCAGGGCTGAGTTCAGGCGGTCGTCGTCGAAGGCTGTGTCGAGGCGGTCGAGGCTGTGCGATGATCGCATCAATCAGGTGCTCCTCTGCTTGGGCTCGATGGTTGTCTTCCAACTCCATCTTCCCAGTTCAGCTGGGCACCTGATTCGTCGTTTCAGCGCTCGCTCACCAGCGGCTCATCGGTGGATCCGGGCTAAGGCAAATCAAGCGGAGCCGGGCATCGCCGAAACGCCGCTCGCGATCGCTGCCGAGCTTCGGGAGCGGCCCGGCTTGGTCGTCAACGCGCCGCGCAAGGTGGAGATCGGCGGCCTGACGGGCGTGGTCGTCGACGTCCGGCTGGATCCCAAATGGACCGGGACGTGCTTCTATTCTGCCCCTGGCCCCGGCGTGCCGGTTATGAGAGGGCTGCCACCGTCGGACTTCGATCACTCGATGGGCCCTGGGTTCGCGTACCGTCTCTACCTCCTCGCGAATGGCGACACTACGCTCCAGATCGAGATCCAGGTGGTGCATCCCGCGAGCCTTCCCGAGCTTGCCGCCATCGCCGAGGGCTTGCGCTTTGGGCAGTAGCCCCTCTCAGTTGCACAGGACTCGCCAAGGATTCGACGGTAGTCCCTGAACATTTGAACTGACCAGAGAGGAAGCTCGGTACGACTCCGCGCGTGACACGGACCGTCGTACGGCCGGTTGGACGCGCGGCGCGCAGGACACTAGCCAGCGGTCGCTCCGATGGCATCTTGAGTTCGGTGGCGGTCAGTTCTGACCGTCGCGCATCGGCACCACGCTACCCGGCTTCCGGGCGATCGTCAGGAAACCGGCCTGCTTCGACGCTGGAAGGCCACCACAGCCCACAACCGCTTCCGAGCGCTCCACTCCTAATTCGGCTGGCTTGTCGAGGTAGGCGAAGTGCGCGAGTCACCCGATGGCGCGCATGAAGCTACCGCGCCTACCCGAGGCACCACCGCCAGTCATGTCGTCCGAACAGCTGCGTGGGCTGCTCGACGTGTGGGAACGCGATAAGACATTCGCCGGCCGACGCGACGAGGCGATGTTGCGGATCTTCATGGACACGGGCGCTCGCCGCGGCGAGGTTCTCGGCCTGCGGCTTGAAGACGTGGACCTCGATGGGGGCCGACTCGATCACCAGGGCGAGAAGCCGCCCCAGGCGGCCTGCCGGCCCAAAGCCGCCTGCAGGTCCCAGGCCGGGTGCCGGCCCCGGGGCTGCCTGCCGGCTCCCGGATCGGCTTCGACGCAAAGATCGCTGGACGGTAGCAGCCGTACCCGGAAGGGAACGGCGAAGCAGGATGCCGCCCCCCGACGGGCGTGTCACGCCCCCCACGCACCGACGACCCGCTTCGAGTTTACGTGCTGGCAACGGTCGCTGCCTGCCAGACTACGGCCCATGCCGTTACCAACGATGTACGGGGACCTCGCCCCATGGTTCCACCTGCTGACGCCTCCAGGCGAGTACGAGGATGAGCCCGCCGAGATCCTGACGATGCTGCGCGAAGGAATCGATGGACGGTTGGAGACGCTGCTCGAACTTGGCTCTGGCGGCGGCAATGTGGCATCCGTGCTGCGCTCCGAACTACGCCTCACATTGACCGATCTGTCACCCGCCATGCTGGCCCTCAGCCGCACGATCAATCCTGACCTCGAACACATTTCGGGCGATATGCGCACGCTTCGTCTCGGGCGTGTCTTTGATGCGGTTCTGATCCATGACGCGATCTGCTACATGACCACCGATTCGGACCTTCAAGCGGCCATGACGACCGCATTCGAGCATCTGCGTCCCGGCGGCGTGGCGATCCTCGAACCCGACTACGTCCGCGAAACGTTCGAGCCATCGACCGATCACGGCGGGTCCGACTCGCCGGACGGGCCCGGACGTCCGCTGCCTCGAGGACTCCGCTATCTGGAATGGGTGAGCGACCCCGATCCGACCGACTCCACCTATCAGGTTGACTACGCGATCCTGGTTCGGAACGACGACGGACACATCGACATCCACCACGATCAGCACGTCGAGGGATTGTTCTCGCGATCGACGTGGCTTCGACTCCTTCACGACGTCGGCTTCGACGCCCACGACCGCGTGGACGACCAGGATCGGGTCGTCTTCGTTGCCCGCCGACCGATGGGCGAGCCCAATCGATGAGCGAGTTGCGGCCAAGACTGGTCGCCCACCGGCCGGGACGCCGTCCGGAGGCGGAAATGCTCGAGCGCGCTCGCCAGTTGCTGAGTGAGATGGAGGGCAGGCGAAGCGTTCGGATGTTCTCGGCTGACCCTGTCCCTCGAGAGTTGATCGAGCTTGCGATCATGACCGGGTCGACCGCGCCGTCCGGCGCACATCAGCAGCCCTGGACCTTCGTGGCGATCGGCGACGATGAGGTGAAGCGCCAGATCCGGATCGCGGCGCAGGAGGAAGAGCGCCAGAGTTACGAAGGCGGTCGGATGCCGGCCGAGTGGCGCGCTGCCCTGGCCCCGCTCGGAACGGACTGGCACAAGCCGTTTCTCGAGACCGCGCCGTGGATAGTCGTCCTGTTCGAACAGGTCCACGGCTGGTTTCCCGACGGCACGGTCCGGAAGCACTACTACGCTCGCGAGAGCGTCGGGATCGCCTGCGGGCTCTTTCTTGCGGCGATCCACCAGATGGGGCTCGTGACGTTGACCCACACACCTTCACCAATGGGCTTCTTGAACACGATCCTTGGACGACCGAAGAACGAGCGACCGTTCGTGCTGCTGCCGATCGGCTATCCAGCCGACGACTGCCAGGTCCCCGATCTCACCCGGAAGTCGCTCGCCGAGGTCGCATCATTCGTGGAGTAACCGCCGCCTGTGTTCGTGTCGGTCCGCTATCCAAATACACCTATTGGGCAACGTCTCGCCTACCAGGCGACGCCTATGTGACCTTGACGTTTAATCTCGCGAGCGACCAATGGGCGAACCGAGCCCCAGCCGCACCCGATGAACGGCGTCTCCGGAGCTGATCGGCGACCAGCCTGACGCGGCCAGCTGGTCTCCACCTGTCGGACTGCGGTACAGGTTAGGACTGTGGGTGTGATGTTGATCTGGGGTCGGCTGGCTGACGTCATTCGGCAGGAGCCCGAGCTGATGCGGCGCCAGGAGAAGGCGACATGGTGAATCTGACCCGCGCCCTGGAGCAGGCGGCGTGATCGATGCCGTGACCGAACACGCTCAGGTTGGACCTTGCGGTCAGCCGAGAAGCTGCGTCTGAAGCAGCTCGCTGAGCCAGTCGCGATACGCCTCGGCGGTCCAGCCCCTGCCGCGGAGCTCGAGATAGACATCGACCATGCTGAGGGCCAGCAACCGGTCGTGCGCTCGGTCCACCGTCAGTCCCGCTCGCAGACGATCGGCGAGGGGACGCGTCACCTGCGCGAGAGCGGCGGCTCGGGTCTCGAGGATGGCGGCGACGTCGCGCGCGACCTCGGGATCCACCCGCAT
>JACCVB010000292.1 GCA_013698385.1 Chloroflexota bacterium | reverse complement strand
TCGCCACGGCGATCACGTTCGCCATCGTGGCCTACCTGCTGCCCCAGATCGACTACGGCGATAGCATCCCCAACCTGATCATCCTGGCCCTCATCGCGGGCGTCGTGAACGGGCTGATCAAGCCGGTCGTGAAGGTCCTGTCCCTGCCGCTGACGATGATGACCCTCGGCCTGTTCGGCCTGGTCGTGAACGCCGTCCTGCTGCTGCTTATCGCAGTCATCGCCAACGGCGTCGGAATCGACTTTTCCGTCGGCGGCTTCCCGCCCGACTTCGGGCTGGGCGCGATCACCGCCGCGATCATCGGCGCGGTCGCCCTGTCCATCGTGAGCGTGATCGTCCAGATCGTGGTCCCGGACTGACCGTCGAGCTCGAGCCCGCGCTCGGGGACGCCCTCCGGGCGGCGGCTCGCCGGTTCGGGACGCCGGCGTACGTCACGAACCTCGCCACGCTGGAGGCCGCGTGCCTCGCCGTCAACGAGGCGTTCCCCGATCCGATCGTGCGCCAGTACTCGGTCAAGGCCAACGACGTCCCGGCGATCATCGCCGAGGTCGCCCGGCGGGGGTTCGGGGCGAACGTCGTGTCGCGCGGTGAATGGGCGCTCGCCCGTCGCGCCGGCGTGCCCGATGAGCGAATCACCCTGGAGGGCGTCGGGAAGACGCCCGCCGACCTCGTTGCGGCGGCCCGTGCGGCGGCCGACGGCCATCCACTTCGCTGGGTCGCCGTGGAGTCGCCGGAGGAAGCCAGGGCGCTGGCCGATGCCGCGCGGCGGGCCGGGGCTCCGCCTCTCGATGTGCTGTATCGCCTCAACCCGGATGTGACGCCGGAAACGCAGCCCGGTCTCGCCGTGGGGGCCGGCGGCTCCAAGTTCGGCATGACCGAGACGGAGATCGCCGACGCCATCGAAGCTGGGGGCGGACCCAACGGCCCGCTCCGTTCCCGAGGCCTCCAAGTCCATGTCGGCTCGCAACTCGGGGCGGTGGATGCGTGGCGTGACGGGGCGCGCAAGGCCGTCGCGCTCACCGCCCTGTGGCGTGGATCCATCGAGACGTTCGACACCGTGGATCTCGGCGGCGGCATGCCGATCCGACCGGTCGGCGAGCCGGCACCGGACCCGGCCCACTTCGCCCGCGAACTGCCGGCGATCCTGGCCAGTGTCCCCGAGGAACGGCGGCCGAGTCGCGTGGCGATCGAACCCGGCCGTGCCCTCGTGGCCCGCGCGGGCTGGCTCGTTGCGCGGGTCCTGCACGTCCGCGAGCGAGGTGGGCGGCAGGTCGTGCTGGATGCCGGGATGACGGAGCTGATCCGTCCGGCGCTGTATGGCGCCCGACATCCGATCGTGGCCCTCACGTCGCTTGGCCGCGCCGTGGACGTCGGGGGCACGGCGTCTGCGCCTGGCACGCCTGCTCGGGTCGAGGGCCCCGTCTGCGAGTCGACCGACAGCCTGGGCGATCATGACCTGCCGCCGCTTCGACGCGGCGACCTCGTGGCCATCGCCGATGCCGGCGCCTACGCCACATCGCTCGGCTCCACATACAACGGTCGGCCGCGACCCCCTCAGGTCCTGCTGGAGACAGACGGTGGCCTGCGCCTGGGTCGGCGACGCGGGACCGTCGCCTCGCTGGCGTGATGACGTCCAACGTAAACCATCGCCATACCCGCGGCCGCCGTGCCGCCCGGGTTCTGCTCCTGGCCGCCGTGTGGCTGCTCGTCGTGGCGCCCGCGCTTCGGGCGGCAGAGCCAGCCACGCCGCCAGCCGGGCCACCCTTCCAGCAGCCCGTCGCCGGTCAGGCGGTGTACGACTTTGCGGGGATCCTATCGCCCGGAGCCCTGGCCGGCGCAGAGTCGACGATCGACGCGATCGAGGCCCGCACCGGGGCCGAGATCGTCGTCTACAGCCAGCAAGTCGACTACGGCGTCGAGACCTCGGAGACCGAGGCCCGCGCCCGAGCCCTGATCGATCTATGGGGCGTCGGTCGGGCCGGCTTCGACGACGGGATGGCGATCTTCTTCGATATCGATCCCTCCGGCGAGCACGGGCAGGTCCAGCTCTACGCGGCCCCGGGATTCGAAGTTGCCTATCTTTCCAACGCGGAGCGGCAGTCGATCTTCGAGAACGACATGGTGCCGTTCCTGCGAAACGCCGATTTCGACGGGGCGCTCGAGGTCGCTCTGCGGCGCGTGGACGCCGCGGCGACACCGGAGCATGCCGCGGCGCTGCAGGGGGCGCGCCAGCTGAATGCGGCACTCGGCCTGGTCGGGGCGCCGATCGTGTTCATGGGTCTCGCCGGCTGGGCGTTCTTCTCCTGGCGTCGGTTCGGCAAGGACCCGGTCTACCTCGACGACCCGTCCATCCTGATGCCCGCTCCCCCGCCCGATCTGACCGCTGCGTCCGGCGCATTCGTCCTGGACGGGCAGATATCGCGGCGGGCCCTGACCACGGCGATGCTGGATCTCGCGTCACGCGGGCTGCTCTCGTTCCGTGAGGATCGTGGCCTGCTAGGGCTGTCCAACAAAGTGGGGGTGGACATGCATCCGCGTCGAGGTGATGCCGCGGAGGAAGCGCAACGGGGACGCAACGCTCGCCGGCCGACCGGTCCCGCCGAGGCGGTCGCGCTTCGGGAGCTCCAGCAGCTCGCGCGTGGCGGATCGGGGGGCTTCATCGAGGCCGACGAACTCCCGAGTTTCGGCGCGTCGGTCGGGGAATTCGACTCGGCCCTTGAGCGCCACGTGGTCGATCGCGGCTGGTTCGTCGAGGGGCCGAGCAAGGTCGTCCGCCGCTGGACAGGGCGTGGGCTGCTGGCCGTGGTCGGTGGCGTCGTCGCCCTGATCGCCGGGTGGACTGTGCCCATCTCCGGACTGGTCCTGATCGGCGGCGCGGCGATCGCGGGCGGGATCGTCGTCGTGCTGTTCGCGCGGGGGATGCCGGCGGTCACGATGCCGGGCGCGATGCTCCGGGCGATGCTGGCCGCCTATCGCCGGACGCTCCAGAAGACGATGGCGAGCGCTCGAACGATGCAGGAAGTGGTGGATGGGGCGGGGCTGGCGTGGCTGGAAACCCCGGACCAGGCGGTCGTGTGGGGCACGGCGCTTGGGCTCCAGGGCGAGATCGAGGCGGTCCTGCGACGAAGCCTGGAGGCGGTCCGGGAGGCCCCTGCCTCGGCGGGCCTGGTCTACTTCCCGACCTGGTATCTGACGTCGGATGGGTCGTCGTTCGCTGGGGGCGCGGCGTCGGGTAGCGGCGCCAGCCTCTTCTCCGGTTCGGCCGTGCCGGATCTCGGGGGGATGATGGCTGCCTTGGGCACGATCGGGAACTCGCCGGCCGCTTCGGGCGGGAGCGGATCGGGCGGTGGCGGCTCGGGCGGAGGGTTCAGCGGTGGCTCGTCGGGCGGCGGAGGCGGGGGCGCCGGCGGCGGGTTCTGAGCGCTGGTCGATCGGTGTCATCCGGGCGCGCCTTCGGGACGCCGCGGGCGGCACGCTGGTCGGCGACCCGCTCGAACCGCCATTCCTAGCCGCGAGTCCCAGCCGCCAGTCCCAGCCGCCAGTCCCAGCCGCGCGCGACGTTCGCCAGCGACACCATGAACGATGTGCACCCCAGCCACGCAATGGCCGATCCGGGACGCGTTCGGCGGTTCGAGAGGCCCAGATTCGCCCGATCGGCGACATATCGTGCACGGAGGGCACATTCCGCATGGTCCGGCGGCGCTTTCCGGCCATAACGTGGCTCACACGCACGTCATTCATGATCGCCGGCCGCCGGCGCCCGGGCCGCCACGGATCTGACGACGCATCGCATGCCTTCACAGAGCGGCGCGAAGCAGATCCCTCGTGAGCAGACGATCCCACGCCACGATGCGGCCCCGGCAAACCCGCCCGGGCCTACGCCCCGAACAGCTCCTGGCAGCCCGTGAGACCCTCGATCTCGACCGGCGACCGCGGCCGGGAGCGCCAACCCTCGTGGGTCAACCGAAACCGGCGCGTCTCACGCGGCACGCCCTCGGGCGCGAGCGAACCGAACCCGTTGTCCGCGTACCCAAGCGCACGTGACACCGCATTCGATGCCGCATTGTCCAGAAATGCCTCCGTTTCGGCGAACTGCGCTCCAAGGCCATCGAACGCCAGAGCCAGGACCGCGGCGCGCATCTCCTTGCCTAAACCGGCGCCCTGGAATGACCGGCCAAGCCACGACCCGGTATGCACGGTCCGGGTCGCGGAGAATCGGCTGGCGCTCATCCCCTGCATGCCGATGAGCGTCCCATCAAGGGAGGCGGCCAGACCCAGCTCCCACGACCCGGGTGCCCACGATGCTCGATTGCCCCAGTGGTAGGCGAGGAACCCGCGCTCGAATCCGGGGCTCTCGAGAGTCGACCAGGGCACGCCGAATGGCATCTCACCGGGCGGATGGATCCCCGAACGTGCGAGGTCCACGAGGTCCAGCAGGTCGTCGTCGGTCGGGAGCCAGAGCTCCAGTCGCTCTGTCCGGACACGCAGCGCGAAGAGCGGCCAGGCCGCTGCGAGCTTGGTGTGCGCAACGGTCCCCTGATCGATCCGAGCGTCGAGTCGGGCGTCCATGGTCGGCCGACGCTACACTCCGGGCATGGGTGCTGTCGAGACGATGGAAGACTTTTTCGAGAAGCTGAACGGCGGTGACCGCGAGGGCGCCGTCGCATTGATGGACGAAAAGACCGAGATGCGCGTCCACGTCGGTGACAGCGTGCAGATGCTGCGCGGGGTAGAGCGCGTCGGTGGCTGGTTCCTGCGCGGGGACGCCGGCCTGCGGATGATCCCGGGCGGTGTCCGCGATACCGGCAATACCTACGAAGCGGATCTGCTCGTCGTCAGACCGGGCGCCCCGACCCAGCATATCGACGCCACCTTCCGCGTCGAAGCGGGCCGGATCACCGCGATCAACATCGCGCCCCGATAGGCCGTCCCGGGTCGCCCCGGTCGCGGGTCGCAGGCCGCGGCTCGCGGGTCCCAGCGCCGGCCGCAGGTCGGCCGGTCAGGGCGAAGCGGTCGGTCCCGCTGGCGGCCTGAGGGAAGCGCCGGTGACCTCGTCTGAGTTCGGCGCAGGGATATCGATGACGTCGCCGATCGCGATCTTGTCCGCGTTCTTGATCGTCTCCGTGTTCGCCGCCAGCAGCTGATCGAGCGTCAGGCCAAAACGCTTGGCGACCTTCGACAACGTGTCGCCCTGCTTGATCGTGTACTGCTGCGCGGTCGGTGCCGGGACCGGGGTCGGGGCGGGCGTCGCCGTGGCGGGGGCCGCCGAGGCGCTCGGGCCGGGGGTCGCCCCGCCACTGGAGCCGCCCGACCGCCCCCCGACGCCGAACAGGCCCGGCAGGAAGAAGAGCGCGAGCGCGGCAAGTGCCAGGATCGCAGCAAGCCCGACGACCCGGGATAGGTTGGGCAGGCCCGGCATGGACGAAGCCCGCTTGATCACCGGATAGGCCTCGGACGGTCGAGCGCGCTCCCAGGCTGGCCCCCGATGTTGGACCCGCTCTGGGACTGGCGTCGGATTCCGATCCCGCTCCGGGACGCGCGTGGAACTCACCGACGGCCGCTGACCCTGATCACGCCCTCGGTCGCGACGACCCACGAGTTCGGCGAGGTCGGCGTCCGGTCCGGATGAAGGGACCTCGACCACGGTTCGCGGCAGCACTGCCGGAACCGGCGGTTCGATCGGTGTGCCCGGCGATCGCGGTCGTTCCTCAGGGTCGATCAGCGCCTCGGACCGAACGTCTTCGCCACCGGCAAACCGATCCGCCGCGCTCCCAGCAAGACCCTGGCCCTCACCCGGTCGTCGGCGACCACCCGGCTCGGCCGAAGGCGAATCGCCGCGATCGATCTTCCGGTCGCCAGGCGTCCCTGCCCACGGCGGCGGCGCAGCCCAGTCCCTCGGCGGATTTCGACCGGGTGGCGACTCTAGCGGTGGCACTTCGACTCGTGGCGCGGACGGCGTTGATCCGGGAGAGAGATCGGCCGCGATCCCACCGGCGGCCGCGATCCCACCGGTGTCCGCCGGCCCGGTGTCAGCCTCCTGGCGCCCAGCGGCGGCGTGGCGCGCCTGGGCGGCTTCACGACGGGCCCACGTCTGGAACGTGGGGCAGACCGGGAACGCACTGGACAGGCAGTACGCCTCCTGGTGCGCGAGCGCACGCGGCGCAGGCTGCGGCTCGGCATAGCAGCGGTGGCGGTGATCCGGCTCCGCCGCGCGCTCGTCACGATCGTCCTCGAAGGCGACGAACGGGCACGCAGGAGACCCCTCGCCGATGGGCAGCCCTCGCTCGGTCATCCGGTCGATGATACCGGCCATCCGTCGGAGCGGTGCGTGATCCGCGGCGCCGCGACCGCAAGGAAGCAGCGACGCTGCACGTTTGACACGGTTGCGCGGGACTCGGACACTTCCAGTCCCCCCGCGACGGTACGGTCGTGGCCCAGCCCAGT
Organism: Chloroflexota bacterium; assembly: GCA_013698385.1. Taxonomy (GTDB): domain Bacteria; phylum Chloroflexota; class Limnocylindria; order Limnocylindrales; family CSP1-4; genus SPCO01. The sequence continues at coordinate 5,250 of JACCVB010000292.1, read as the reverse complement.
GTGCGAAGGAGTCCCATGTCTCGACTGACCGGTTGGCTCGCCCCCACGACCACGGCGCGCGCCCATTGCGACCTGCCCTGCGGCGTCTACGACCCCGAGCAGGCCCGCATCGAGGCAGAGTCCTGCCACAAGATCAATGAGAAATACGCGGCCAACGAGGACGTCGCCTTCCGGACGCGCGCCATCGCGATCAAAGAGGAGCGGGCGGACCTCGCCAAGCACCACCTCGACGTGCTGTGGCACGACTATTTCAAGCCGGAGCACCTGGCGACGGTCCCGAACCTGCATGACCTCTTCTGGAACGCGACCAAGCAGGTGTCCAAGGTCAAGGCATCCACGGACGCCGCAGACTCCAGGAAGCTGCTCGACATGATCGATGAGATCGATGCCGCCTGGAAGGCGACCGGCGGCGCCGACAAGACGCGAGTCGCCGGCCGCCCCGGCTGATTCCTCCACGCGTGCGGATCCCGAGGCCCCGTCGAGCAGCGGGGCCTCGTCGCATGGAGCGCCTTCGCCACCGGCTGCGGGGCCCGTGGCGCCTGGCCATCCGCCAGGCCAGCATGGAACCGACGATTCGTGAAGGCGACTGGCTCCTGGTCGACCCCACCACGACCCGCTGGCCGAGACGCGGCACGATCGTCGCCTTCCTCGAACCCGACAGCGGGGCGCTCGCGGTGAAACGCGTCGCCGGGCGGCCCGGGGAGCGCGTGCCGTTCGGGAGCGGCTACCTGGAGCTCGCCGACGACGAAGCCTGGCTCCTGGCTGACGCGACGGCCGAGGCGACGGCTGCGGCCGGCTTCGGCGAACCGATCGACTCGCGACGGTACGGCCCGGTCACCGTCGCGGCACTCATCGGGCGGGTCTGGTTCCGGTACGCCCCGATCGGCCGCATCGGCCGGCCGCCGCCCCGGACCCTGGCCCGGCCGACCGTCCCTGACCATCGGCGACTGGACGAGCCCCGGCCGGCCGGGTAGCCTCCCACAGTCCGAACTACCGACCGGGGGCCCTGAACCGATGACCGAATCGATCCGCAGCACGACCACCATCGCGACGCTGATCCTTGCGCTCCTCGTTGCCGCCTGTGGCAGCACGGCGCCGGCAGCGACATCGTCTGCGGTCGCCGCCATCCCATCCGCAAGCGCATCCGCCAGCCCGCCCGCTGCGCCGACCGCCGAATCGACGGCGGCGCCATCAGCGACGGCGGCGCCATCAGCGACCGCGGCCCCCACCACGTCCGCACCCGCGGCCCCGACTCCCAGCGGTGACGTGTTCGTCTCGACCGGCCGGATCGAGATCCCGGACAAGGGCTTCGCGATGACGCTGCCCGACGGCTGGACCAGGATCGACCTGAGTTCCGCTGATCTCGGGTCGCTGATGGCCGCCGCCGGCGAAACCAACCCCGAGCTTGCCAAAGCCCTCACGAGCCAGATGCAGGCGCTGGTCGCCAGCGGCCTCGTCCTCTTCGCGCTCGGACCGGATGCGACGGCTGGAACCAACCTCAACGTCCTGCAGATCCCGAGCGCCGGCCTGACCCTGGACCTGCTCGAACAGGTGAACACGCCCCAGGTGAGATCGCTGGCGAGTGGCGACGTGACGGTCGAGCGAGTGAAGCTGCCGGCGGGCGACGCCATCCACTACGTCTATGCCCTGCCGATGCAGGGTGTCGAGAAGCCCGTTTCGATCAACCAGTACATCCTCGTGGGCGGCGGGAAGGCCTACATCGTGAGCATCACCGGTGGCGCCGAGACGGACGCCAAGGCGATCGTCGATTCGGTGGAGATCGCCAAGTGACCGTCCGGGCATGACGATCGACAGCGACCCGCCCGCGCGCGTCGATCCCGATATGGAGTTGCCGGGGCCGCCCGATCCGTGGGTCGGCAGTTCGCAGCCGAGTCCGCGTTCAGGGTTCCCGTATCACATGACGGACATGATCCTGGCCGAGCCGGCCCTGGCCGAGCGGATCCTGCATCGGCTGGCAGGGGCTGGCCGTGACGTGGGGCGAGGCGCGGTGGGCGAATTCACCGACGCCATCAAGCAGGTCGCCAAGCGAGGTGAGCCGATCATAATGACCGGGTGCGGGACGTCTGAGCACGCGGCGCAGGCTGTGGCCGCCATCCTGTTCGAGGCCCTTGCCAGCGCGTCGCCAGCAGGCGCCTTGCCGCCCGACTCGGCACAGGCCTTCGAGCTATCGCTGGACCCTCCGGCCCGCGGCCTCGTGATCGGCATCTCGCACGAGGGCGGGACCGCGATGACGAATGCGGCGCTCGGTGCGGCTCGGGCGGCCGGGGCGAAGACCGCGCTCATCACCTCCAGCCGCCGCTCGCCGGGCGCGGCGCTCGCCGACGTCGTGGTCGAGACACAGGAACTCGATCAGAGTTGGTGCCACACGGTCGGCTACCTGAGTCCGATCGTCGCAGCACATGCCGTGGCCGCCCAGCTGCGCGGCAGCCCCGTGGACGCGACCCAGATCCGGTCGATCCGCGACCTGCTCGCTGCGGGCGTCCGTCAGTCGATCGAGGCGGAGGCCATGGCGGCCAGGTTGGCCGGCGTCGAACGGATCCTCGTCGTCGCGTCCGGGGCGGACCGGCCGGCGGGCCGGGAACTCGTGCTCAAGATCGAGGAAGGGACCTGGATCCCGGCCGCCTACCGCGACCTCGAGACCCTCCTCCATGGCCATCTGGCCTCGACCGACAAGACGAACGGCCTGGTCGTGATCCTGACCGATCGAGACCGTCTCCCGGAGCGCTCGAAGCGTGCGCGTGGCGTCCTCGCCGCCGCGGGCGTCATCGGGATGCCCGCCGGGGCGATCCTGTCCGCCGCGGCGTCCGACGCGATCCCGTCAGACCTCACACCCGCCGGCCGTTTCGTCGTGCCCGATGCCCCGGAGCTGCCTCGCGCGGTGGCCGCCCTCATCGGCAGCGTCACAGCGCTCCAACTCCTGACCGAGCGACTCGCCCGGGCCCGCGGGGTGGATCCGGATGCCATCCACCGCGACGTCGATCGCTACCGAGAAGCGGCCGACGCCGCCGACTGACCCCGCCGACGGCCTCGCGTCCCGACCGCCTTCCACTACGCCCGACCGACGAGGTCCGCGCCCATCAGGTCGATCATCTCGAGGTCCCAGGGCAGGAAGTCCTGGAGCATGATCCGGTCCATCCCGACCTCGGCGAATCGCTGGAGCTGCGCGCGCGCCTCGTCCGGTGTCCCGAACACCCAGCGCGATCGACGCTCGGTCAACCACGCCTCACCGTCGGCAACCTCGTCCGGTCCGAACGCTGACAGCAGGGCCACCTCGCGCGCCCGGACCTCGTCCGGCGTCTGACCAACGAGCACGCCCACCATCACCGACCGAGCCAGGCTGCCCGGGTTCCGTCCGATCGCCCGACACGCTTCGTCGAGAGCCGACGAGATCTCGGCCGCGCGCGCCGGGGAGGCTGAGCTGAGGTTGAACTCGTCCGCGTAGCGAGCCGCAAGGCGGAACGAGCGGGGCGATCCCTGGCCACCGACGATGATCCGGGGCCGGACGCCGCCGACCGGCGTGGACGGCCGGCCCGGCGCGTCGACCGGCCGGGGACGGAACAGGGTGCCATCCACGCGCAGTCCCGTCACGCCATCATAGGTCCAGCCGTCGGGCTCGCCCCACAGGCCATGCAGGATCGCCAGCTGATCCTCGAGGAGGTCGGCCCGCTCCTTGATCGGCGGAAAGGCAAGCCCGAGCTGCCGGTGCTCGGGCTCGTTCCAGCCGGCACCGACGCCCACCTCGACCCGTCCCCCGCTCATCTCGTCCACCGTGGTCGCGACCTTCGCCAGCACGCCGGGATGGCGAAACGTGACCGGTGACACGAGCACCCCGAGCCCGATCCGCTGGGTCTCGCGAGCCAGCCCGGCGAGGACGGTCCATGCGTCCGTGCTCGGCTTTCCCGGTTCTCCCGGGAAGCTCGCGAAGTGGTCTGCTCGGAAGAACGCGTCAAAGCCATTCGCCTCGGCGCGTTTTGCCGCGGCGAGCTGATCGGCGTAGCTCATCCCCTGCTGGGGCTCGGTCATCAGGACGAAGCGCATCTGGACTCCTGAATGTGAAGTGGACCATTCATCTTGACATGATGATTCATGTGACTATGATAGTTGACGTGACACGAAGTATCGACCTCGGCGAGGAGCCGACAGAGCGCATCATCGCCGACTTTCGCGCGACGATCGGCGCGATGAAGTGCGCCATGAGCGAGCGCCTCGTCCGCTTGGGCATCAGCATGGCCCAGCTCAACATCATGTACGTCCTCCAGCGTAACGGCGAGATGCCGATGAGCCGCCTGGCGGACGTCCTGAACGTGTCGCTGTCGAACGCCAGCGGTCTCGTGGACCGCATGGAAGAGCGCGGGTTCATCGAACGGACGCGCGTGGCGGAAGACCGAAGGGTGGTCCTCGTTCGGGTCACGAACGCCGGCAGCCGGGTGATCGAGGAGAACGACGCGCTGAGCGATGAGCTGATGCGCGATGTCCTCGGTCGGCTGGAGCCCGCGCAACTCGTGATCATCGCGGGGGCCGTATCGGACTTCCGCTCGGCGCTCGAATCAAGGAATCGTCCCGAATCATCAGGAGGGAACTGAGTCACCATGGAGAGCATTCCGACGGATCACGGCGGGACGGCTCCGTCCCTGACGGACGATCCGGCCCTCGGCCTGAGTCACCGCGCGAAGATGGAGATCCTGTTCGCGGTCCTGCTTGGCCTGTTCCTGGGCGCACTCGACCAGACGATCGTGGGTCCGGCGCTGCCGACCATCGCGACGGACCTGCAGGGCAACGACCTCTACGTCTGGGCGATCACGATCTATCTGCTCACCAGCACGATCAGCGTCCCGTTCTGGGGCAAGCTCTCCGACCTGTACGGTCGCAAGCCCATCTTCATGACGGGCATCGTGATCTTCCTGTTCGGCTCCGCCCTGTCCGGCCTGAGCCAGAACATGAGCATGCTCATCCTGTTCCGCGGCCTCCAGGGGATCGGCGCCGGTTCGCTCTTCCCGGTCGCGCTGGCCGTCATCGGCGACCTGTTCACCCCCGCCGAGCGGGGCAAGTACCAGGGCCTCTTCGGGGCCGTGTTCGGTGTCGCCTTCGTGGTCGGTCCGCTGGTCGGCGGCTTCCTGACCGAGCAGGTCAGCTGGCACTGGATCTTCTACGTCAACATCCCGATCGGTCTCGTCTCGCTGTACGTCATCTCCCGGCTCCTGCCGAACGTGAAGCGGGCGGGGACGGCGC
>JACCVB010000265.1 GCA_013698385.1 Chloroflexota bacterium | reverse complement strand
TGGGCGATGATCGAGAACCACCAGCTGTGGACCGGCTTTCCGGCCGGCCACACCGGCCAGACGCTGATCGAGCTGACCGGCCAGATGTACGGCTACCACAATGGCCTGACGGCGCCTCATCCGGCCTCGTCGCCGTGGTGGGCCTGGCCGCTGGACCTCAAGCCGGTCTGGTTCTACCAGGACGGCTTCGCGGGGGCCACCTCGGCGGCGGTCTACGACGCCGGCAACCTCGTGATCTGGTGGCTGGGGATCCCCGCGATGGCCTTCGTCTCCATCATGGCCTTCCGACGACGCAGTCCTGCCCTGGCGCTGATCGCGATCGGCTTCGCAGCGCAGTGGATCTCCTGGTCGCGGATCGAGCGGGCGGCCTTCCAGTACCACTACTACACCGCGCTGCCGTTCGTGATCCTGGCGCTGGCCTATCTCGTCGCCGAGCTGTGGCACGGACCTTCCCGCCGGACCTGGGCAGCGACCCGGATCGCGGCTGCACTCGCGGTCATGGGCCCCGCCGTGCTCTGGCTGCTGTCACGCCCGCTGTGCGGGCTGGTCGGTGTGGATTCGGTCAATCCTGGTTCGGCGGCGTGCCCGGCGGTCATCCCCGATGCGGTCCTGACGGTCCGCACCCTGGGGTTGCTGACCGTCGTCGCCCTGGGAGCGTTCGTCCTGGGTCGGGGCATCCTTGCTCTCGGTCGCGAGGCCGGGACCACGGACGAGATGGACCGGGCTTCGGGCAGGGGCGGCATCTGGAGTGGGACGATGGGACGGCTGGGCCGGAGCGCCCTGGTCCTCGCCATCGCCCTCGTGGGCGTCGCGCTCCTGCCCGACACGGAGATCCTGACGTTGACCAGCCTCCCGGTCGAGCCGATCGCGTTGATCGTGGGCCTGGCGCTGGCCTATCTGGCCGCACAGGTCCTGGCCGCTCGGGATCCGCGCCGCTTCGTCTACGGGCTCATGCTCGCGGTCGCCGGCTGGTTCGTGGTGTGGTACCCGAATATCGCGGCGCTGCCACTGCCGTCCACCCTGGTGAACGCGTACCAGGGTTTCCTCCCGAGCTACCTGTACGCCTTCCAGTTCCCGGTCAGCACCACGGAACGGAATGTGGCCACGCCACTGCTCAGCCCGACCCCGATCATCCTTGGGGTCGCGCTCGTCGTGACCTGTCTCGTCGTCGCCTATTCGGCCTGGCTGTGGCGCATCGCGCTGGCGGAGTCCGAGGCGGCCGGTACGGACGACGGCGCGGCGGCGGCTGGACCCCCGTCAGACGGCCTGGCTCGGAGGGGCGGTGGTGCCTGAGGGATCGCCGCGGAGAAGCCCGCGGGCAGGGCACCGGCGGCGGCCAGGCGGCGGATGGCGAACCCGTAATAGTCCTCCACCCGGGCGGTCACGCGCGGCCAGCTGAAGTCTTGCGCTCGTGCTTGCCCGGCCGCGCTCATCCGTTCTCGCAGGGCTGGATCGCGCAAGAGGCGGTCGATCGCGCGCGCCAGCTCGCGTGGTTCGCGGGGCGGTACGAGCAGGCCCTCCCGGTCGCGGCGGACGACGCCCTTGTAGCCGTGGATGTCCGAGCACACGACGGGGGTGCCGGCCGCCATCGACTCCAGGAGGACGATCCCGAACGACTCGCCGCCGGTCGCCGGTGAGGCGTAGACGTCCGCGGTCTTGAACAGCTGCGCCTTTTCGGCGTCCGACACCCGGCCGAGGAACTCGACTCCCTGGAGGCCCCGCGTGGCGACGTAGCGACGTGCTTCGCGTTCCTGCGGCCCGCTGCCGACGACGAGCAACCGCGAACCGCTGCCGGTCTTGCGCAGGATCCGATGCGCCTTGAGCAGGTCCAGCAGGCCCTTGCGGGGCTCGTGCCGGCCGACGAACAGGACGTTCGGCGTCCCGTCCTGCCAGCGTGCGAGCGGGACGGCGCCGGCATAGCGCGCGATGTCGACGCCGTTGGGGATGACCTTGTAGTCGCCCGGGAAGAACCGGTCGATGAAGTGGCGGGCCGCCGCGCTGACGGCGATGCGGCCGTGTAACCGCCCGGCGTAGCCCCCGAGCGTCCGGCTGCCAAACTCGTACGACGGCGAGAAGCCGGCATAGGCATGGAATGTGGCGATGTTCACGCTGTTCGATTCGCGGAGCAGGAAGAGCGACAGGAAGGGCACGAACGGCTCGTGGAAATGGAGCAGGTCGAATCGTTCGTGGTCGAGCATCCGGCGGATCTGGCCGAGGTAGCGCGGCGAGAAGGTGAGCGTCCCGACGGACGCGTTGATCGGCACGGAGAAGCCGACGCCAAGCCGGATGATGTCGCCCTCGGACGAGCGTTGCGGTCCATGGCTGGCGGTCAGGATGCGTACGTCGTGACCCCGCAGACGCAGGTTCTCGTACAGGAACCTGACGTGCTGGGCGACGCCGCCGTTGTCCGGGTAGATGTACGGACAGACGAGCCCGATCTTCACGGACGATCCGCTCTCGGGTCGTAGCGCGGTGGGCGCGCCCGGCCACCGGGATAGCCATGGTCGCGGCCTGTGCCATCTCGTCGGACGCGGCCGCCGATCTCGTCGCGGGCATCCACGGCTCGCTTGCGCAGTTGCTCCGCGAAGACGGCGACCTGCCCGGCCGCCCCGTGGAAGTCGCCCCCGTGGTCCGTGGTGCGTTCCGCGATCGCCCGGCGCAGGTCCGCCGCGGTCGTCCCGGGGAACGTCGTCCAGCCCCGTCCGATCGCCGCGAGGACATGGGCATCGCTGCTGCCGACACGGGCGAGACGGTGCTCGTCGGCGAAACGCACGACGCGATCGTGCCACGGACGTCCGAGCGCCGTCGGGTTGAACGTCTCGAGCGCGTCGGGTCGGATGGCCGGATCCGGATCGTCGAGCAGGCGGCGCAGGACCCAGCCCTGGGCGCACAGCGGATAAGGCACGAGCGGATGGGCCGGGATCGCGATGCCGCCCGCGTCGTGGACCGCGGCGATCGTCGCGCCAAGCGTTCGGTATGGGCGGATCCGTCGGTCGATGAAGAGCGCCAGGAGGTGCCCGCCGAGCGTCGTCACCTCCTCGCCCACGACCACCTCGATCGGCAGTCCCCGGTCGCGGGCCATGGACCGCGCGGCCAGCGCCGCATCGATCCGTTCGTGATCCGTGATGGCGATCAGGTCCAGCTGTCCCCGGGCGACGACGTGGCGCAGGATCGAGTCGATCGTCGCCGTCCCGTCAGACGCGACCGAGTGGATATGCAGGTCGGCGCGACCGAACCCGGGGACGCCCGTGAGGGTGGGGCTCGTCGCCGCGGGGCCTGTCACGATGCCATCTCCTCGGCGGCCTCTGCCTCCAGGTCCGGCCAGATCGGGAAGAAGACCGCCCACCATTGCTCGGGCGCCAACTCGATGACCCGCTCGAAGGCGGCCGCGATCGACGCGGTCAGGGCCGTCACCCGTTCCCGCCGCGTGCCCTCGCCAGGCATCTCGATCCGTTCCACTCGACCGACGTAGCGGCCCCGACCGAGGCGCCGCGCCGCCACGACGAACGCCGGGGCGTCCGCCTCCAGCGAGAGCATGGCCGGTCCCAGGGGAACCCTGGCCGGGGCTCCGAACAGCGTCGTGAGCGCGCCGCCACCAGAGATGTCGCGATCGCCGATGATGCCCACGTTCTCGCCCGCTCGGAGCGAGGTGAGCAGCTCGCGGCGTGCCTCGCGCAGGCCGACGATGCGCACCCCGACGGCGTTCCGGCTGCGCACGAACCAGGCCTGCAGCGCCGGATCGGCGAGTGTCTCCATCGGAGCGACGACGCCGCCCGGGCGCTGGCTCAGCAGGAAGCTCGGCAGCTCGATCGCGCCGAAATGCAGTCCCACGAAGATGACCGATCGACCCGGGCGGAAGGCGTCGGCCAATGCCTCCGGCGTCTCGACCGCGAGTCGTTCGTCCAGGTCCCGGAGCCGGAGGGCCGGCGTGCGCGCGACTTCGAGGTGGTACCGGGCGGAGTGGCGGAACGCGCGGCGCACGAGCTGCTCCAGGGCGCGCGGGTCCGTGGCCGCCTGGCGGGCGAGGGCCGTCCCGCGGTCGGCCCCGGCGAGCGACTCGGCCACGCGACGGAGATTGCGGCGAGCCTGCGCGGCTCGGGCCGGTGCCAGCCGGTACCACAGGTCGCCGGCGAGTTCGGCCAGGCGGGTCAGTGGTCCTTCCGGAAGCCGGCACAGCAGCCACGAGGCGAGGATGAGCAGTCGGGCGGTCACACGCGGGGTCCAGGATCCGCAGCGCCAGCCTGCATGATGACCGCGCGGCGCTCCAGGTCCGCTGCCTCCTCGACCGTCTCGGGCCAGATCGGCTTGAAGCTGTACCACTGCTCGGGCGATGTGCCGATCGTCTCGGCCAGGGCGTCGGCCATGGCCTGCGTCGCGCGCTGGAGCTCGGCCGGATCCGCGGACGCGACATCGATCGGCTCCGGCCAGGTCACCCGAAAGGTGTCGTCGGGCATCCGCCGGATCGTGATCGGCAGGATGCGCGAGCCGGTCTTAGCCGCAAGGGTCGCGGGCCCGGCCGGCAGTGCGGTCCACGATCCGAACAGCCGGACCGGGATGCCGTCAGAGC
>JACCVB010000253.1 GCA_013698385.1 Chloroflexota bacterium | reverse complement strand
TCGGCGTCTGGATGCGCCTCCACGACGTGGCCGACAGCTATAGCGAGTTCAAGAAGAGCTGCTGCTCGCTGGATGCCGCCGACGATGCCCGGCGGGTCGCCGCGCAGCTCGACATCCCGTTCTATGTCATGAATCTCGAGCGCGAGTTCGATGCCGGCGTGCTCCAGCCGTTCCTGGACGCGTACCTCGGTGGCGAGACGCCGAGCCCGTGCGTCGATTGCAACACGTACGTGAAGTTCGGGGCGCTGCTGGGTCGCGCGCGCCACCTGTACGAGTGCGAGGCGGTCGCGACAGGGCACTACGCTCGCCGGTCGGTCGGGGACGACGGGCGGGCCCGCCTGCTGCGCGCGCGTGACACGGACAAGGATCAGACCTACTTCCTGTACGGCCTGCGGGCGGAGCAGCTGGAGCACGCCCGGTTCCCGCTCGGCGAGCTGACCAAGCCGGAGGTCCGGGCCGTGGCGCGATCCCTCGGCCTGGCGACTGCGGACAAGCCCGAGAGCCAGGAGATCTGTTTCGTGCCCGGTGGCGACTACCGCGATGCGCTGCGCGAACGAGCGGGCTGGGTGCCGCAGCCCGGGCCTCTGTTGGACGTGGACGGCACGCGGGTGGGGGAGCACCGGGGAGCGCCTGCGTACACCGTCGGCCAGCGCCAGGGCCTGGGTGTCGCCCTCGGGGAGCCGCGCTACGTGTCGCGGATCGACCGGCTCAGCAACACGATCCAGCTGGGCCGGCGCGAGGATCTCGAAACGCACACGTTCGAGCTGGAGCGGGCCTCATTCATCGCCCCGGTCGTGCCGGCGTCCCCGTTCCGTGCCGAGGTCCGCATCCGCCACCGCGCCACACCGGTCGCGGCCACCGTGGAGTGGCTCGGTGGTCGGCGCTGGCAGGTCACGACGGACTCGCCCGTCTGGGCTGCCGCGCCCGGTCAGGCCGCCGTGCTGTACGACGGCGACGAGGTGCTGGGCGGCGGGCGGATCGCGCGATGGGCGCCGGTCGGTACGGCGCCTCGAGAGCCGGCGCGTGCGCTCGTCGCGACGGCGTGAGCCTGGAGCCTTCGCTCGTCCTGTCCGCGCTCCTCGGCGTGTTCCACACCGCCCTGTCCGTGCTCATCCGCGGAACCGCCGGCGGTCGATTGCCGCTGCTCATCGCGGCGGCGGTCCTCGGGGCGTGGGCCGGTGACGCCCTGAGCGCGCGGCTCGGCCTGGAGCTGTTGACCCTGGGCGACTACCACCTGCTCGGCGCGTCGGTCGTCGCCTGGTTGGGGATCGCGGTCGTGTCGGTCGTGGCCGTGCTCGGCCGCGCGGAGCGGCGCGCATGAGCAACGGTCGCTGGACGGACGCCGACGAGCGGGCGACGGCGAGGTTCCTGCGCGGCCTGACCCTGGGCGCGCTCATCGGCGCGATCATCGCCGGCTCGCGCATCTGGTCGCGGTTCCGAGGGAACTAGCCGACCAGGATCGCCATTCCCGCCCGATTCGGCTCCCGCCTCGCCCAGCGCACTTCGTCACGGCGTCGTCCGAGCGGCACGCTCGGCTACCATTGCGGCCGATGTCGAATCCGACCGTCACCCCCGACCTCCGGATCAAGGCGTTGTCCGCGGCCGAGATCCGCCGGCGGTTCGTCGAGTTCTTCGCCGAGCGTGGCCACACCGTCGTGCCCAGCGCCAGCCTGGTGCCGGCCGGCGATCAGACGCTCCTCTTCACGAACAGCGGGATGGTCCAGTTCAAGGACCTGCTGACCGGCGCCGAACAGCGCAGCTACACCCGCGCGGTCGACTACCAGCGCTGCCTGCGCGTCGCCGGCAAACACAACGACTTCGAAGAGGTCGGCCGGACTCCGCGGCACCACACGCTGTTCGAGATGCTCGGCAACTGGAGCTTTGGTGACTACTTCAAGCGTGAGGCGATCCACTGGGCGTGGGAGTTCCTGACCCGGGACCTCGGCATCCCGGGCGATCGACTGGCGGCGACGACCTACACGACCGACGACCTCGCGTTCGAGGTCTGGCGCGACGAGATCGGCCTGCCGCCGGAGCGGCTCGTGCGCTGGGGCGACTTCCCGAACGGCGACGAGAAGAACTGGTGGCGGATGGCCGACATCGGTCCGTGCGGGCCCTGCAGCGAGATCCATTTCGACCGTGGCCCGCAGTTCTCGGAGGGTCCGCACTGCGTACCCGACCACAGCGAGACGTGCCCGCGCTGGCTCGAGATCTGGAACCTCGTGTTCATGGAGTTCG
>JACCVB010000237.1 GCA_013698385.1 Chloroflexota bacterium | reverse complement strand
CCTCGTCGTCGGTGGCCAGGAGCGCGCCGGCCTCGATCGAGGCGGCGATGAGCGCCGCGGTCTTCCGCCCGATCATGTCGAAGTAGCCATCGACCGTCATCGGCGCCTCCGATGCGCTGGCCGCGATATCGATGTACTGGCCCTCGCACAGGGCCAGGCAGGTCTCGTCGTACAGACGCATCAGCCTCAGGACTTTCGCGTCGCTGAAGCCCAGATCGGTCAGTCGATGGAGGGCGATGCGCGACAGGCTGAACAGGGCGTCACCGGCGTTGATCGCCTGGGGCACGCCGTGGATCGCCCACAGCGTCGCTCGATGACGGCGCTCCGTGTCGCCGTCCTCGATGTCGTCGTGGACAAGGCTGAAGTTGTGGCCGAGCTCGACGGCGGCCGCGCCCGGCAACGCCCGGCGGTGGTCGCCGGCGATCGAGGTGTAGGCGAGCAGTCCCAGAAGCGGTCGCAGGCGCTTGCCACCGGACGCTCCGGCCCCGTCCAGGGCAAGGTGATAGCGGACCATCGAGTACAGCCCATCGGTGGACGGATCGCGATCCTGGACGAGGCGCAGGATCTCGGCCTCCGTGTCGGCGATCAGGTCGCCCAAGTCGATGTCCTGCATGGCCGTTGTCATCGTGAGCCGATCATACAGGAAAACGTGATCGCTGCAGGTAGCCTGTTGGACGCCGGAACCGGGTGCCGCTTCGGCTGACGAGCCGGGCAGAGTGACGCCGGTGCGGGGGACGCAACCGCACCGGCGTCTAAGTTCAGATCCGGGGCAGAGCGGGCCCCGGATGAATCGGATCGACGTTTGTCGCGCCTGTTCGCGACGACGACCGGCGGCCGGTGCTACCGTCGGGACGATGCCCATCCCGCGCCGCTACACGACCGATGCGATCGTCCTGTCGCGCTTCGATCTCGGCGAAGCGGACCGGGTCCTGACCCTGATCACGCCCGTCGGCGGGAAGCTCAAGGTGATCGCCAAGGGCGTCCGGCGGCCGACGTCCCGCCTCGGCGGCAGCCTCGAACCGTTCGCCGAGCTGACCGTCGCCCTGGCCCGCGGGCGGACCTTCGATGACGTCACCCAGGTCAGCGTCGGTCACGCCTGGCTGAACCTGCGCGATTCACTGGAGAGCGCGGCGACGGCCTGGTACCTGGCCGAGCTCGCCGATCGGTCGCTCGAGGAGCGCCACGCGGCCGAGCCGCTGTACGCCCTGTTGCGGCGGGCCTATGAGCTGCTCGACGCCGGCATGGCGCCCGGTCGGGTCGCCCGCTGGTACGAGATCCACCTGCTCGACGAGCTGGGCGTCCGTCCCGAGGTCGATCGCTGCGTCGAATGCGACCGGGTCCTCGAGTCGGCCGAGCGCTTCCGCTGGCTGCCGCCACTGGGCGGGGTCGTGTGCGAACGCTGCCCCGGGCCGGGCCACGATCGTGTCGGGCTCAGCCTCGACGCCCTGAAGCTGCTCAAGGCCTATCAGCGACTCGACATCGAGGCGATCGCCGGGTTGCGCCAGGCGGCGACCACGGAGCGCGAGGTGGAGGCCGCCCTGCGCGAGTTCGTGCGTGGGGCGCTGGAACGGGACGTACGCTCGCTGGCCTTCCTCGACGAGGTCCGCACGCCGGTGCCGCTCAGATGAGCGGCGCGATGCGGGCCGCCGCGGTGCACGGCGCGGGTCCGGGGCTCTGCTAGCATCGGCAGCCCCGCGGTCCAGAATCGGAGCCCTCGTGACCAGCCCGACCGAAATTGCCGACGACATCGCGCCCGCCGTCGCGGATCTCGACACGATCGTCTCGCTGGCCAAGCGTCGGGGCTTCGTCTTTCCGTCGAGCGAGATCTACGGCGGGATCAACGCCGTGTGGGACTACGGGCCGCTCGGGGTCGAACTCAAGAACAACGTGAAGCGCGCCTGGTGGCGCTCGATGGTCCAGGAGCGCGACGACATCGTCGGCCTCGATGCAGGGATCCTGATGCACCCGAAGGTCTGGGTCACCTCCGGCCACGTCGGTTCGTTCAGCGATCCGCTCGTGGAGTGTCAGACGGATCAGCGCCGCTACCGTCTCGATGAGCTGCCCGGCGCCGAGCATCTGAGCGCCACCGAGCTCGCCGATCCGACGATCGTCGAACGGCTGGGCCTGCGTTGCCCGGTTGACGGCGGGCCGCTGTCCCCGCCGCGCCGGTTCAACCTCATGTTCAAGACGTTCATGGGCCCGGTGGAGGAAGACGCGTCCGTCATCTACCTGCGTCCCGAGACGGCCCAGGGCTCGTACGTCAACTTCAAGAACGTCTTGCAGAGCTCGCGCAAGAAGCTGCCGTTCGGGATCGCCCAGATCGGGAAGTCGTTCCGCAACGAGATCTCGCCCGGCAACTTCGTCTTCCGGATGCGCGAGTTCGAGCAGATGGAGATGCAGTACTTCGTCCGGCCGGAGGCGGACGCGATGGCCGCGTTCGAGGAATGGCTGCCCAAGCGGCGGGCGTGGTACGAGCGATACGGCGTCACCCCGTCGCGGCTTCGCTTGCGCGAGCACGCGCCCGACGAGCTGGCCCACTACGCGAAGAAGGCGATCGACGTCGAATATCGGTTCCCGTTCGGCTGGAAGGAGCTGGAGGGCGTCCACAACCGGGGCGACTTCGACCTGTCGCGCCATTCCGAGGCGAGCGGTGAGTCGCTGGAGTATTTCGACCAGGCGACCGGCGAGCACGTCATCCCCTGGATCGTCGAGACGGCCGCCGGGGCGGATCGCGCGGCGTTCACGTTCCTGATCGACGCGTATCGCGAGGAGGAGGTCCGCGGGGAGACCCGGGTGTCGCTGGCGCTCCATCCAGACCTCGCGCCGTACAAGGTGGCGGTGCTGCCGCTGTTGAAGAAGCGGCCGGAAATCGTCGCGCTGTGCCACGCGATCAAGGGAGACCTGCAGCGGCACATGATGGCGGTCTACGACGACACCGCCGCGATCGGCAAGCTGTACCGACGCCAGGACGAGATCGGCACGCCGTGGTGCGTGACGGTCGACGTGGATTCGCTGGACGACGCGGCGGTCACGGTCCGTGATCGCGACTCCATGGCCCAGGAGCGAGTGCCCGTTGAGGGGCTGACCCGGCTCATCCTGGATCGACTCGACGCGGCGCGGTCCAGGGTGGGGTCGGCGGCCTGAGACAGATGCGGAAGGGCGTCTCGGCCGCCCGGCCAGGCTCGAACCCCTACCTCGGGCGGCGCGCGAGGGTCGCGAAGGCGAGGATCGCGACGGTGGCCGCGCCACCCAGGATCGTCCCTCGGTGCGTATCGGCCCAGAGCAGTCGGCTTCGATCGCTCGCCTCGGCGTCGAAGGCGCCACGCGCACCCACGTCGGCGGCGACCGGCTGCTCGAGGTTGTCGGGCCGCCCCGGCCGCGCGAGTTCCTCGGTCTGCTGGCCGTCCCAGGCCGTGCGGGCGAGATACCGATCCATCAGCCCTGGGACGAGGCACTGGCCGATCGTGGCCAGCCATGTCGGCCAGCCGACGAGCAGCTCGCGTCGGGCGTGGTGAGCCGCCCAGACGATCGCGTCAGCGGCGACCTCCGGCTGGTAGATCGGAGGGACGGGCTGGGCGACCCGCGGAAGCCGACTCCGGACCCACGAGAACTGGGGCGTGTTGATCGCCGGCAGATGGACCATCGTGATCCGCACGTTCGACTCATCGTGAAGGAGCTCGCAGCGGAGTGAGTCCGTGAAGCCGCGGGCGGCCGCCTTGGCGCCGCAGTAGGCGGCCTGCAGCGGGATGCTCCGATAGGCCAGGGCCGACCCCACCTGGACGACGACGCCGCGATCTCGCGAACGCATCCGGCGCAGCGCGGCCATCGTCCCGTGGACCGTGCCGTGATACGTGACGTCGGTCACGCGGTGGACCTCGTCCGGTGACAGTTCGACGATCGGGGCGAAGACGCTGGTCATCGCCGCGTTGACCCACACGTCGATCGGGCCGAGTTCACGCTCGACACGGTCCGCCGCGGCCTCGACGGCGGCGGCATCTGCGACATCGAGCGGCAGTGCCAGCGCGCGCCGGCCGGCCGCGCGGACCTCGGCGGCGGCCGCATCCAGGCGATCCGACTCGCGGGCGATCAATCCGACGTCGTAGCCGACTTCGGCGAAGCGGCGGGCGGTCGCTCGGCCGACTCCGGCGCTCCCGCCGGTGATGACGACGACGCTCATGTACGTTCCCCCACGGCATCCGGGGATTCGTCCGAGGCGGCATCGCCCAGGGCGATCCGCAGGGCGGCTGGCAGGCGGCCGGGGGCATGGTCGATCGCCCAGGCGGCCAGCTTGGGCAGCACGCCGTCCGTGCCATCCACCGCATTGGGCGGCGGCACCTCGATCACGCGCAGGGGACCGTCCTGGTCGAGGACCTTGTGGGCCGCGGAGCCGTCCGGGCGGCGGACGAACTGGATGGTCGCCGTGCTGCCTCCGACCCGAAGCCCTCGAAGCGTGATCTCCGGCAACCAGCGCGGAAGGCGCGGGCGGGTCAGGCCCAGGACGCCGGCCGGCGCGAACGGGTACAGCCCGAGCATCACCTGGACGAACTGGATCGTGGCACTGGCCGACCAGGCCTGGGGGCTCTGCGCCTTGGGGTAGGGCAGCGGTGTGGGCGCAGCCGCTCGGTCGTGCCCAGTCAGGGCCTCGGGCAGGCGCAGGTCGCGGCAATGGGCGATCGAGGCGAAGAACCCTTCAGCCAACTGATCGAGGTGATCATCCAGCCCATATCGCTTGAGCCCGAGGGCGATCGTCGCGTTCTCCACCGGCCAGACCGCGCCCAGGTGATACGCGTACGGGTTATACGACGGGTGATCGGTCGAGAGCGTGCGCACACCCCAGCCGGAGAAGAGGTCCGACGCCAGGAGCCGGTCCGCGACCGCCGCGGCATGGGCCATGGGGATGATGCCCGCCCCCAGGGCGTGGCCAGGGTTCGAGCTGATCGTGTCGACCCGGCGATGGTCGGGATCCAGGGCCAGGGCGTAGAACCCCTCAGCGTCGATCCAGAAGGCGTCATGCCACGCCCGGCGGAGTTCGCTGGCGCGCCGAAGAAGAGCCTCGACGCGAGGGGCGTCCTCATCGAGGGCCACGAGGATCTCGGCCATCCGCTGAAGCGCCAGGAAGTGGAACGCCTGCTCTTCCACCGTCGCGATCGGGTTCTCGACGATCCGCCCGTCCGGGTAGCGGATCGCCTCGTTGGAATCCTTCCAGCCTTGGTTCTTGAGGCCGTCGGTCGACTGCTTCCGATATTCGAGGAAACCGTCGCCGTCCAGGTCACCCAACGTCTCCGCCCACTCGATCACGCGGAGAGCCGGGTCGCGATACGCACGGAGCGCCTCGTCGTCGCCGGTCCAGTGCCACAGTTCTGAGAGGCCGAGGACGAACAAGGAGCCGGTCGTCT
Organism: Chloroflexota bacterium; assembly: GCA_013698385.1. Taxonomy (GTDB): domain Bacteria; phylum Chloroflexota; class Limnocylindria; order Limnocylindrales; family CSP1-4; genus SPCO01. Next base: position 3,615 of record JACCVB010000237.1, on the reverse strand, counting down.
GGGTGCCGTAGTAGCCGGCATGGGGCCGGATCCCGAGCGTCGCGAGCGGTCCCTGGCGCATCTCGTGGACCATCCGCCCCGGCTCCTCTTCATTCCAGGGGTCGACCCGGGTCCCCTGGGTCGCCGCCGCGATGGCCAGCGCGCCGCGCAGCGGGCCGCAGCCCAACATCGCCGCCTGCCACCCGGCCGTCAGTGTGTCCCGGCCGAAGAAGCCGGTGAACTTGGGACTCCCCGCGTTGACGACCCAGGCCTCGCCGTCCGTCGAAGGCTCGAGCTCCCAGTTCCGGAGCGACAGCAGGTCGTCCGCGGCGCGCTCGAAGGCAGGCCCGACCAGGCGTTCCGACGTCTCGGCATGGGTCCGGGTCGCGCGCCAAACCTTGCGGCGTCGGTCCCGCTGGTGGCCGACGTCGTCCGCGGGGTCGCGCCGTTGCCCGTTGGCGATGGAAACGAAGCGCAGGGCGATCTCCTGGTGCTCGCCGGGGCCCAGGTCGATCTCGTAGCTGAGGCGTCGTCCCGTCGGGCTGGCATCGTCGAGGACCTCGACGGCGTCCGGCGGCTGGCCCACCACCACCTCGAGCGTCCGCAGGTCCTGGCGGTCACCGGCGCTCGTGATGGTCTCGATCCGGAGCGTGCTGGACCCGGGGTCCCAGATGGTTCGGGCCGTACGTTCCGGACCGGGACCCGTCATCCGCAACCGGTCTCTGGCGTCCGCGTCGATCTCCAGGGTCAGGACCGCGGTGGCCGGGACCATCGCATGGTTCGTGAGCACGATGGTCTCGGTCATGCCCGACCCGATCCGCCGGTCGATCTGGATCGCCCAGGTGTCCTGGGGGAGCCGCGGCCCGCCGGGGTCGCCCCCGTCGCGCGTGATCACGAGTGTCGCTGACCAGCGATCCGCATCCGCCACGCACGCCCCGATGGGCGAAGGATCGTGTCCATCCAGGCGCAGGACATGGCGTGACAGGACCCGGGTGTCGAGATCCCAGAGCCCGTCATCGTCCCCATCGATGCGGCCGTCTGGGCGGCACACGAGGACGGTGTAACCGTCGTATGCCACCGTGCGCGATGGCCGGATCGGGTCGACGGCGGCCCCGGTCGGACCCGGCGGCGGATCCCCGTCCCGGGCGCGGCGCGTCGTTCGCTGGCCGATCCTGGGGCTGGCGTGCATGACCCCACGGTGGCGACTCGGCAGAAAGGTCGGCATCACACCGCGCAGCCTTTGGGTATCAGCCGTATTGCGGGTCCCATCCCCGCCTGCCGGTACGTCCGCCTGTCGCGCCGCTGCGAGGGACTTGACCGCGCATGGTCGCGATTCGTACCTTCGGACGGACCAGACTGTCGGCATGCCCGATACGCCGCTGCGCCCCGAGGAGATGGAGACCTACAAGACCGACGTCGCGACCGACGCGGAGGCGCCAGACCCGACCGTGCCCACGCCCGGCGGGGATGCGCGACCGTGGATCCGGATCGGCGTGCTGCTCCTCGTGCTGTTCGTCGCGGTCATCGTGCTGGGTCTCGCGATGATCCCGCGATGATCGGACGATGACGCCGCTCCGCCCTACTGGTCGGCGTTCTCGGTGGCCACCACGGCGGCGTCGGCGGCACCTGCCACACCGCGCGGTTCCTTGCCCTTCGGCCAGTAGAGCTCCTTCTTGACCGCGTCCTCCGGGAAGCCAAGGCCGAGCAGTGTCTGCTCCGCGGACAGGATCATGTCCGGGTTGCCGCACAGGTAGGCGACGGTGTCGGCCGGATCCAGGCCTAGCTCCGCGACGACGGGTCCCACGATCGACTCGACCCGACCGGTCCGACCCGTCCAGCCCGCGTTCTCGGAGAGGAGCGGCCGGGAGATCGTGGGGATGAACGTGACCGGATACTCGCCACTCGCATGCCAGCCTTCGATCAGGTCGACATAGCCGAGGTCGCGGACGTGCGAGACGCCGTTGAGGAAGACCGCCCGACGCGGCGTGCCGGCCGCGAGTTGCGCGCGCATCATCGAGACGAACGGTGCGTTGCCCGTCCCCGACGAGATGAACACATGCATCCGGTCGTCGCCGGGCTCCAGGACGAACTTGCCCTTGGGCCCGATCATCCGCATCCGGTGACCGACCGGCAGGGTCCAAAGCAGCGGCGTGAACGTGCCGCCCTGGACCAGTCGGAGGTAGAACTCGTAGCCCTCCGTCCGGGCGACGCGCGGGTCCGACGCGACCGAATACGGCCGCTGGGTGAGCTTGCCGTCGGCGAACACCCCGATGGTCATGTACTGCCCGGGCTCGAAGGGGGTCGGTTCGCCGTCGAAGCGGACCCACACGTAGGCCAGCGATTCGTGCTGGTCGATGCGGCGCACCAGCGTCGCGTTGTACTGCGGTGCATCGGGGTCGATGGTGACAGCGTCCGGCTCGGTAGCGGCGTGCGGCTCGGTGGCGGGGTCCGTCATGAGCATGGGCTCTCCTGGGGATTGCCTGCCGATGGTACCCGGATGACTCGGGAGCGGGCGGCCCAGCGCTCGGCGCCAGGCGAGGGTTCAGAGTCACCTCCCAGCGCGGGTTTCCGGCACCGGCTCCCGGCGCGAGCTCGGACGGTACAATCCGGCAGAACCCTGACCAGCCCCGACTGGACCCCTGACGCGGATCGAGGCGCCGCCGACCGGCGCATCCGCAGCCCCATCCCTCGGAGGACGCCGCGCATGACCCAGCACGCGAAGAAGCGCTACATCTACGGCTGGGGCGACGGCCGGGCGGAGGGCGACGCATCGATGCGCGACCTGCTCGGTGGCAAGGGCGCGGGCCTCGCCGAGATGACGACAGCGGGGCTGCCCACACCCCCTGGCTTCACGATCACGACCGAAGCCTGCAACGACTACTTCGCGGCCGGCGAGCAGCTACCTGACGGCCTGTGGGAGGACGTCCTCGCGGCGGTGCGCGAGGTGGAACGGAGCACCGGCAAGGGCTTCGGCGATCCGGCCAACCCGCTGCTCGTCAGCGTTCGATCCGGGGCCAAGTTCTCCATGCCCGGGATGATGGACACGGTCCTTAACCTCGGCCTCAACGAGGCGACGCTCCACGGGCTGATCAAGCTGACCGGCAACGAGCGGTTCGGCTGGGACGCGTATCGACGCTTCATCCAGATGTTCGGGCGGATCGTGCTGGAAGTCAGCGGCGAGCGATTCGAGCACGCCCTCGAAGCGGCCAAGGCGAAGGCCGGCGCGAAGCAGGACACGGACCTCGACGCCGCGGCCCTCAGGGACCTGGCAACGGAGTTTCGGGCGATCGTCCGGGAGGACACGGGCCGCGACTTCCCGGAGGACGCGGCGGAACAGCTGGACCTCGCCATCAAGGCCGTCTTCGCCAGCTGGTTCGGCAAGCGCGCCGCGGACTACCGCAAGAACCAGGGCATCCCGAATGATCTCGGCACCGCGGTCAACGTCGTGACCATGGTCTTCGGCAACATGGGCGACGACTCCGGGACCGGGGTCGCCTTCACCCGTGACCCCAACACCGGCGAGAAGGTCCTGTTCGGGGAGTACCTGACCAACGCCCAGGGCGAGGACGTCGTCGCCGGCATCAGGACCGCCCCCAAGATCGCCCAGATGCAGACCGAGATGCCCGAGGTCTACGC
>JACCVB010000213.1 GCA_013698385.1 Chloroflexota bacterium | reverse complement strand
CGGGCGCCTGGTACGCGACGATCTACGGCACGGCGAGCTTCTACCGCCACCTTCGCTTCGAGCCCGCGACAGCCACGGTCCAGGCGGCAGCGGTCGCGGAGCACCGCCCGGGGGAGGGCCACTACCTGACCGCGCTGGACACGGTTCTCAGCGGCGGCGGGCGTCCCGGGTCAGCGGCTCGGGCATAGGATGACGGACCTCCTTCGCACCCCGGCCGGCTGGCCGTCGATCCTTCTCGCCCGAACTGACGGCACGGCACCAGCCGTCCCGACGGATCTCGATGCTGCCGTGGCAGCCGGGGCATTCGAGGGCCTCCGCCGCGCCATCCGCGACCTCGGCCCCGTCGCGACCATCGCGCTGATCGACGCGTCCGGCCTTCGCGGCCGCGGCGGTGCCGGGTTCCCGGCGGGCCGCAAGTGGCGGACGGCAGCGGCCACGGAGGCGCCGCGACGCTACGTCGTGGCCAACGGCTACGGCGCGGATCCCGCCTCGCACACGGATCGGGCGCTGTTGATGCACAACCCTTGGGCCGTCCTGGAGGGGATCGCCATCGCGGCCATCGCGATCGATGCGTCGGAGGCGTTCCTCGCCGTGCGTGCGGAGGACAGCGAGCTCCTCGCGCGGGTCTCCGCAGCCGTGGGTTCGGCGACGGAAACGGGCTTCCTCGGCCCGGATGTCCTCGGTTCGGGACGGGATGTCCTCCTGACCGTCCGCCCGGTCCAGGGTGCCTACATGCTCGGCGAGGAGACCGTCCTGCTCAAGGCTCTCGAGGGCAAGCGCGGCCAGCCCGAACAGCGGCCGCCACATCCCGCCGAACGCGGCCTGGACGGCATGCCGACCCTCGTCCACAACGTCCAGACCCTGGCCACGGTCCCGTGGATCGTCCGGGAAGGCGCCGAGGCGTTCCGGGCCACCGGCAGCCCCGACAGCCCGGGCACGGTCCTCGTCCAGGTCCGCACCTCGACCGGTCAGGGCATCGCCGAGGTCCCGCTCGGGACCCCCTTGCGCGACGTCCTCGCGCTCGGCGACGGGTCGAGCGCGGATCGACCGCTCAAGGCCGTGCTCGTGGGCGGTCCGTCCGGCGGGCTCCTGCCTCCGGACGCGCTGGACACGGCCTACGACTTCGTCAGCCTGCGGGCCGCCGGTGCCCACCTCGGCTCCGGCTCCCTCGTGGCCGTGGAAGATGGCACGGACCTCGTCGAACTCGTCGGCGTGCTGACCCGCTTCTGCTCGACCGAGGCGTGCGGCAAGACGATTCCATGTCGGATCGGCACGAAGCGGCTGGCCGAGCTCGTCGGACGACGCGAGGCCGGCCTGTCGACGCCCATGGACCCCCAGCTGGCCACGGACCTGGCCGCGGACATCGTCGGGTCAGCCCTGTGCGATCACGAGCGCCTGGCGACACTCCCGCTGACGAGCGGGATGCGATACTTCGCCTCCGAGTTCGACCCTGCCAGCCGATCCCAGCCGGCGGCGTCCGAGGCCCCCCGATGACCGACACCCTGGCTCGTCCCGAGACCCCTGCCCCGGCGCCCGGCGCCACGCGCAGCGATTCGCTGGCCGATCGCCTGATCGAGACGCAGGCACCGCAGCGCCCGCTGTCCACGGCGCGCATCCGGATCGAGGTCGACGGGAAGGTCATCGAAGGCTTCGAGGGCCAGACGATCCTGGAGGTCTGCCGCGACAACGGGATCGAGATCCCGACCCTGTGCTACGAGCCCAAGCTGCCGGGCTTCGGGGCCTGCCGGATGTGTGTCGTCGAGGTCGAAGGCGAGGAGCATCCGCCGATCTCGTGCTCGCGCACGTGCGAGCCGGACATGAAGGTCCAGACCCAGACCGAGGAGATCCGACGCCTGCGCCGGACGAACCTCGAACTGATCTTCAGCGACCACAACGCGTACTGTCTGCCGCCCTGTCAGAACAAGTGCCCGAGCCACATCGATATCCCGGGCTTCCTCAAGGCCAACGCGGAGGCGGACTGGCGCGAAAGCACGCGCATCTTCAAGCGCACGATCCCGTTCCCGTCCGTCCTCGGTCGGGTCTGCCCGGCGCCGTGCGAGGAGCACTGCCGGCGCGACGAGGTGGACGAGGCGATCGCCATCCGCGACTCGCACCGCTA
>JACCVB010000208.1 GCA_013698385.1 Chloroflexota bacterium | reverse complement strand
GAAAGACGAACATTCCCGGAAGCCGTTGATTGAGGAGAACGGCCAGGAGCAACCCGGCGCCCATGAACAACGGGGTCGTGAGCAGGATCCAGCGGAAGGTCACACCCAGAGCCTGCAGGAACAAGGGATCGTCGGTCAGGATCGACTCGTAGTTGGCGGCGCCTACGAACGAACCCGGCCGCACGATCTGTTCGTCCGTCGTGCTGATCCAGATTGCCCACCCGAGGGGCAGCGCCAGGAATACGACGAGGCCGATGAGCCACGGGAGAAGGAAGAGGAAGGCGACCTTTCCCTCCCCCGGCAGGCCACGCCGACGGGCCGCTGCCTCCGATGCCATCGCTCAGATTCTCCGCGTTCCAACTTCGCCCGCTAGCCGCCCAGCTTGTCCCAGCGTGCCCATACCTTGTCGAGCTCCTTCTGGGAGCGCACGGCCTGGTCGTCGAGGATCGCATTGGTGTCGGTTCGCTTCTCGTCGACGAGCAGACGCAACACCTCGGCGGGGTCGAACGCCTCGACGCCCGGCGGCACGAAGACCTGCGGCCCGGCGGCCGCGTCGAGGACCGCGAGGTACGCTGCCTTGACCGGGTCGTCCTTGCCGTAGCCCACCTCGGTCGCCACGCTCGCGGACAGGGGTGGGTCAACCGACACCTGGGTCCGGATGCGTTGAGCGTCCGTCGCGATGAACCGCAGGAACTCCAGAGCGATGGCCTGGTCCTTGGAGTCCGTGAAGGTCCCCCACGGAGCGGTCCACGTCTCCACGAAATTATCGCCGTCATGGATCACGAAGAAGGGCGCGATCCCGAAGTCGACCCCGTTGGCGATGTACTTCGGGGTCTCGGTGAAGTCCGTCCAGGTGATTCCCAGCCGCCCGGCGGCGAACAGGTCGGATTCGGCGGCCGCCTCGAGGATCTGATCGCTCGGCGCCAGCTTGTCACGGAGGATGCCTGCCGCGGTTTCGTATGCGGCGACCATGGCCGGGCCGTTCATGTTGCCCTCGGTCGTTCGGCCGTCGGGGCCGAACACGTCCTTCGCCTGGATGGCTGGGCCCCATGAGGGCATGGAGCAGCCGTAGACGGTCTTGTTCCGGTCCGCACTCGGCTTGGTCAGCTTTCGACAGATCTCCGAGTATTCCGCGATCGTCAGCGACTTGTCCGCCGCCGGATGCGGGACACCGGCGGCGTCGAACAGGGCCTTGTTATAGACGAGGACGTTGCCACCCAGGAAATCACCGACGGCGTAGACGCCCGAATCCACGGTTCCCTTCGGGGTCGCACGGCCGATGCCTCCGGCGTTGAAGTCCGTGACATCGACCCCCCACTCCTTGAGCTTGTCCGTCAGCTTCACCACCTTGCCGGCAGCCATCCAAGTGCGGTCCTCCATGACCGCCACGTCGGGCGGCGCCTTTGCCTGGAGGGCCGTGTTGATCTTGGTGACGTAGGTGTCCTCACCGACGACGAGGAGCTTGACCTTGACGTTCGGGTGAGCCGTCTCGAACGCCTTGCCGTACGCCTTGATCGCCTTCTCGTCGTCACCCTGGGGGAGCGTCCAGACGTCGAGCGTGCCCGACAGCTTTGGGGACGGCGTCGCCGACTGGCCGGGTGCCACGGTCCGCTCGTGGCTGACGGGTCGGTGACGCCGCCACGGGGGCCGCAGGCGATGGCAGCCACCGAGATGACCGCGACGAAGGTCGCCATTCGACTTGGAATCGACATCGTCATCGTGACTCCTCCTGCACGGGTGACCCATTCTGCGTCCCACGCTCGCGATCGAGTTTGGAGGACGAACGTGGCTTCGGCCGGTCGTCGGCGATCACTGTCGGGATGCGGGTCCCCGTCTCGAATGACCGGATCGCTGCTCGGGCGAGCTCGAGGACGCGCCGTCCGGCCATCGCCGGGATCGGCGGCTCCTCCCCCGCTCTGAGCCTCCGAAGGACATCGTCCTCGTGGCGGTCCAACGTTCGATGAAAAAGCCGGTCCAGATCGTTGAAGTACCCGGCCTGCCACACCGCGGCGGTCTCGCTGCCGACCGCCTGGAATTCGAACCGGCGCACCGTATCGCTGATCACGCCACGCATCGCCTCGAGGTCAATGGGGACGCTCGGCCGCCGGTCGCACCGATCCTGACGAACGACCCCGCGGATACGTATCCCGAAGCGAAATGACGAGGCAACCTGTTCAGCGCGGATGACAGTCTGTCAACCTCTAGTAGGCGCAGACGTTGGCCCTCGCGACGTCTTTCAACGAGGACGGCGACCTCTCCAGGCCACGGAGGCGACGTCTCCGCCGATCATCGTCCAGCGGACCTGGCGGTCCTCGTCGAAGCCCACGAGATCGGCCGCGAGCCCGACCTGGACCGCGCCCATCCGGTCGTCCACGCCGAGCGTCCGGGCCGGAACGAGCGACGCCGACGCGTGGGCCTGGTGCCATGGGATCTCGGCGGCGACGGCGAACCGGCGGACGGCATCGTCAAGCATCGACGTGCTGCCGTTCAGCGTTCCGTCGGCCAAGCGCGCCTCGCCATCGCGCACGGTAACGTCCTGTTCCTCGAACCGGTAGGACCCGTCGGGCAATCCGGCAGCCGCGATCGAATCCGTGATGAGGGCGATCCGAGGCCAGCCCTTGACCCGCTGAAGTAGCCGCATCATCAGCGGGTCCACGTGGACGCCGTCGGCGATGAGCTCGACCGTGACCCGGTCGTCCGTCAACGCGACGCCGAGCAGCCCGGGCGACCGATGGTGAAGCCCGGGCATGGCGTTGAAGACATGGGTCACGCCCTCGACGCCCGCCTCCACCGCGGTCAGCATCTCCGTGGCCGTCGCGGCGGAGTGTCCGGCCGAACATCCGATGCCAAGGCTGATCGCCCGGCGGATCAGTGGCGCCATCCCGGGCACCTCTGGCGCCAGGGTCATCCGCCGCAGCCAACCGTCGGCCTGGGATGCCAGGCGGTCGAGCAGGCCGATGTCCGGCGGTAGGATCGTGGCGGGGATGAAGGCGCCCGGCCGCTCGGGATTGATGAAGGGTCCTTCGAGGTGGATCCCCAGGCAACGCGCCTCGCCCGGTGAACGCGGTGCCCTGATGTACTCCACCGCCGCAGCGATGCCGCGCTCGATGTTCTCGACCGATCCGCCGATCGTCGCCAGGAACGCCGTGACCCCGTGACGAGCTTGTGCCGCTGCAAACCGCCTCATCGCTTCCAGGCTGCCGTCGATCACCTGGGCGCCACCGGCGCCGTGGGTATGCAGGTCGATCAGGCCTGCCCCGACGACGAGGTCTGCGGCCTGGATGACCTCGCGGCCCGTTCTCGACGATCCGGTCCGCAATTCGTCGATCAGGCCATCCCGGATGACGATGGTGGTCGGGTCCCAGACGCCGTCGGGCGTCGCGATCCCGCCGGCGCGAACGAGCGTCGTCAACGGGCATCGGGCCATGGCAGGCGCACCCGCGACGCGGCTGCCGCCGCCTCATATCCCGCCAGGGCGATCTCAAGGGCGCGAAGCCCGGCTTCGCCATCGGCGCAGGGGTCGAACAGCTCACCCGCCCGGATCGACCCGATGAACCCGTCGAGCAGGAGCGCGTCGATATCCGAGCCGAAGGGAACGAGGACCTCACCGGGCCGCCCGCCCTGGCCGACGACGTGGATGCCCTCGGTCGTGTCGGTCATCGTGAGCGCGCCGAGCGTCCCAAGGATCCGGAGATAGAAGTCGTAGTGCCATGGGTTGTCGGCGGGCACGGACCAGCTTGGGTCCACCGTCCCGACGGCCCCGTTGTGGAACGTGAGCGAGAGCATCGCCGTGTCGTCGACTCCGGCATCCCAGAACAGCGAGTCGACCTCCGCGCCGACTTCGACGACTTCGAGGCCGGTGACGTGGCGCATGACGTCGGTCACGTGCACGGAGTGGTCGATCAGCGCCCCACCGCCGGACCTGGCGGGATCGGTGATCCAGTCGGCATAGGCGGGCGGCAGCGGCGGTCGGCCCCGATTCCCACCGACCAGCCCGACGATCTCGCCGAGCGTCCCGTCCCGAACGGCAGCCCGGATCCGCTGGATGACCGGGTAGAACCGGGTCACGAATGCCACGTGGAGCTGGACGCCGGCCCGGTCGCAGGCGTCGATCATCTCTCGGGCGTCGATCGCAGTCGTCGCGATCGGTTTCTCGCACAGCACGTGGAGGCCGGCTGCGGCCGCCAGCTCGACGAGCGGCCGGTGCGACGAGGTCGCGCTGCAGACGATGACGGCGTCGACCCCGGGCATGGCCACGAGCTCATTCGGGGAGCCGACGAACCGGACCCCGAAGCGATCGGCGAGCATCCGCCCGATCCTCGGCTCTTCGTCGTACGCCCCGACCAGCCGAGCCGCGGGCGACGCCCGTGCCGCCCGGGCATAGGACATCGCGTGAGGCAGATGGGCACAGCCGAGGATGGCGACGCCGACGGGATCTCGCATCACTCGATCTCCGCAAGGCTGACCGGCTGGCCCGTCCGGATCGAGCGTTCCGCGGCCAGCGCCGTCCGCAAGGCGAGCATGCCTTCGGTCGCCGGGACGGGCGACGGCCCACCGGTCCGCGCTGCTGCGACGAACGCTTCGATCTCGGCTTGGAACCCGCGCTGGCCGAGGACATCGAACCGGGTGATCTCGCCGCCGGTCGTCGCCATACGGCCGGCCGAGATACCGTCGTAGTCCCACCACAGTCGACCGCCCGAGCCGTTGAGCTCCGTAGCCACGTGGAAACCGTACGCCGGCGGGTGACCCCAGCTCGTCTCGACCGCTCCGATCGCGCCGTTCGCATAGCGGAGGGTCGCGAGCGCATACGTGTCGGGGCCTGCCACGGTCGCAGCCGCGATCGCCTGGACGCGGACCGGCTGGTGCCCGCAGACCCAGGCGAGGTAGTCGAAGCTGTGGATGGCGAGGTCGATGAGCGGTCCGCCCGACGCACCATGATCGAGGAGCCAGCCTTGCTCGCTCCACGTGGGCGCGGACGACACGATCGATTGCGACAACATGCGGATCTCGCCGAGCCCGCCCGTGGCGACGACCTCGCGGGCACGGGCGTGGTCGGGCTCGAAGCGCGACACGTGGCCGACCATCAGCACCCCGGGCGCTCCGGCCGAAGCCGCGACGATGCGCTCGGCGTCGGCCAGCGAGCGCGCGATCGGCTTCTCACAAAGGACATGGAGCCCGGCCTCGAGGGCTTCGACTGCGAGATCGGCGTGGGTCGGCGACGGCGTGCAGATGCTCACGGCCTGGACCCCCCGGGCGAGCAGTGCCGCCAATCCGTCGACCGGCTCGGCACCGACGGTCTCGGCGAGCGCGCCTGCCTTGGCGGGCACCGTATCCGCGATCGCGACGAGGTCGACCGCAGGCGTGGCGAGGTAGGCTATGGCATGGGCCCGGGCGATGTAGCCGGCCCCGACGATCCCGACCCGCAACGGGGTCACCACGCGGGCGAGCCGCGGCCGTCCTGGGCCAGACGCGACCAGTGCGCCGCACCGATGACGCCCGAGTCGCCACCCAGCGCCGCCGGCACGATCCGAGCGGCCTGGACGACGTCCGACAGCTCTCGGTCGAGGGCCAGCCGCAGCGGTTCGAGGAACGGTGCGCCGACGCTCGTCACGCCGCCGCCGACCATGACCACGGACAGGTCGAGGACCATCACGAAATCGGCCAGGACGTGGGCGAGGTGCTCACCCGCGACGAGAAATGCCTCATTGGCCCGCGGGTCGCCGCGCCGCGCGGCCTCGGCGACCGCCTCTAGCCGGCCATCAGCATGGCCCGCTCGGCGGGCGATCGCCGGCCCTGAGGCTACCGTTTCAAGACAGCCCCGGCGCCCGCAATTGCAGACCTGGCCATCGGGCTCGGCGATCACGTGACCGATCTCTCCCGCCGTACCGCCGGCACCCTGGTGGATCTTCCAGCCGAACACGAAGGCCATCGACAGGCCGGTCCCCACATTGAGATAGGCGATGTCGGCCTGGCCCACCCCGGCGCCGGCCATGAGCTCGCCGAACGCCGCGGCCTTCACGTCATGGAGAACGGTGACGGGATGCCCGAGCTCCTCATGGGCGAGCTCGACGAGGGGAAGACCGCGCATGCCGAGGACCGGCGAGTCGACGACGATCCCGTTGCGGCCATCGATCGTGCCGGGCACCGCGATGGCCACCGGCCCCATCGTGAGGCCGCCGGCGCGTGCGGTCGAGAGCAGGTCGGCGGCCATCGACGTGCACGCCTGGAGCACTGCATCCCCGCCGTCGCGCGGCGTGGGCCGGCGCGTCCGGGCGACCACAGACCCGCGCGGATCGATGACCACCCCCGAGATCTTCGTTCCCCCGACATCGATCCCCAGTCCACCCGTGACCTGTCGGCTGTCGCGCGCGCTCGCCACGGATCCTCCCGGTCTGATCATTTGCCACCGGTCGTGGCGATCCCCTCGATGAACCGTCGCTGCATCACCAGGAACACGACGAGCAACGGCAGGACGGTCAGGGTCGAGGCCGCCATCTGGAGGTCGACCCTGGTCAGGAACTTGCCGGCGAACTGGCTCAGCCCGAGCGGCAGGGTGTACAGGTCGGTCGATGAGGCCACCAGCAGCGGCCACAGGAATGACTCCCAGCTGACGATCAGGGTGAAGATCGCCAGGGCGGCGAGGGCCGGCTTGACGAGGGGCAGGACGATGCTGACGAAGATCCGTGGCTCCGACGCGCCGTCCGCTCGAGCCGCGTCCATCAGGTCCGTCGGGATCGACTGGATGAACTGTCGCATCAGGAAGATGCCGAAGGCGTCGACCAACGACGGCAGGACGAGACCGGCGTATGAGTTCAGCAACCCCAGGTCACTGGCCAGCACATAGAGCGGGATGACGCGGACCTGGAACGGGATCATCAGCGTCGCCAGCACGAGGATGAACAGCAGGTCGCGGCCGGGAAAACGGAACTTGGCGAAGGCGTAGCCGGCCAGCGAACTCGTGAACAGGATGCTCACCACGCTCAGCACGGCGACGATGATGCTGTTGACGAAGTAGCGCGGGTAGTTGCTCTGGGTCAGCACCGTTTCGTAGTTCGCGCTCCTGAGCGACTTCGGGAGCAGCGTGGGCGGGTACGTCAGGATCTCCGGCAGCGACTTGAGCGAGGCCAAGACCATCCAGATCAGCGGCGCGAGCATGACGACGGCGCCAAGGAGCAGGGCGGCGTAGATCAGCGCGCCCTGTCCGCGCCAGGTCGAACGCATCAGTACTCGAACCGTCGCTGGATCAGGCGAAGCTGGACGAGCGTCACGAGCATGATCAGCCCGAAGAGGACGATCGCCGCTGCGGATGGATAGCCCATCTCCAGTGGCCGAAACGCCTGCTGGACGATGAACAGGACGATCGAGGTCGTCGAGTCCGACGGGCCGCCGGCCAGGCGCTGCGGCGAGCCGGTCATGATGTAGACCTGGGTGAACAGCTGCAATCCGTAGATCACGCCGATGACCGCAGCCAGCACGATGCTCGGGTTCAGGAGCGGCAGCGTGATGCGACGGAGCGTCTGCCAGCGTGACGCGCCGTCGACCTCGGCCGCATCGTAGATGTCGCGCGGGATCGTCTGGAGGCCGGCGAGGAAGATGACCATGTAGTAGCCCACATCCCGCCAGATCGTCATCAGCGCAACGCCGTTGAGGGCCCACGCAGGATCGGCGAGCCAGCCCGGACCGTGAAGCCCGAAGAGTCGGAACACGCCGTTGACCAATCCGAATGATGGCTCCAGTAGGACCCGCCACACGAAGGCCACGGCGACGAGCGACGTCACCACCGGCACGAAGTAGATCGTGCGGAACACTCCTCGGGCGCGGAGGCCCGGGCGGTTCAGCAGTAACGCGACGGCGAGGGCGATGACGAGCGTCGGGATGACGGTGGCGACCGTGAAGTACAGGGTGTTGACGAGCGCCTTCTGGAACAACGAATCGTCGGTCAGGAGCCGCTCGTAGTTGTCGAGGCCCACGAAGACCTTGGGAGCCGAGCCGAGCGGCCAGTGATACAGGCTGAACTGGAACGCACGGACCATCGGGAAGAAGACGGTCAAGGCGAACAGGAGGAAGGCGGGCGCGAGGAACACGTACGCCCAGATGGTCTGGCGGCCGGAGATCCCAAGTCGCCGTCTCATGCCTGTCCTCGCTGGGTCACGACCGGCGTTCGCTCAGAGGAGGTCGACGATCAAGCCGCCCTCAGTTGGTGACGCCCTTCTGCTTGTACAGGTCGGCCTCGCCCTTGGCACCGGCATCCACGGCCGACTTGACATCCATCCCGTCGAGGACGATCGAGTCCCAGATCTTCTGCTGGACCGAGAAGACATCGTCCCAGCCGAGCGAGTCGTAGGGCATCGCATCCGCGAGTGACTTGAAGCCGACGGCGACGCCTGGGTCCGCACTGAGCGTGGCGTCGTTGAGGACGGCCGTCCGCGACGGCAACTCGCCGCCACCGGTGATCCAGATCCGCTGCGACGCCTCAGACGTCAGGTATCTGACCCAGGCCCACGCCGAGGGCTGGTCCTTGCAGTCGGAACCCACGGCGTACGACCACGAGGTCGTGGCGGCTGCGGCGAACTGCTTGTCGGCGACGGGCGGCGGCAGGTGCACGCTGTACTTGAGGTCGGGCGCCGTCTGCTTGAAGACGCCGCTGAACGTGTACTCGCGGAGGGTCATCCCGGCCAGCCCGGAGGCGAACTTCGGCTGGTCGGCCAGGAACTGCGGTGAATCGACCTTGTCCTTGGTGACCAGGGACGTCAGCCGGTCCCATACCTGATACCCCGGTTCGGACGCGTAATTGATGGCCAGGGTGCTGTCGTTGACGAGGCCGTCCTGGTAGGCGAGCGTCGGGGCGCTGTAGTACCACTGGTATGGCGAGCCGGTGATGTCGAGACCGGCCTGCGACATCTGGCCGCCGTCGGACTTCGTCAGCTTGATCGCCGCCTCGCGGAACTCGTCCCACGTGGCGAAGTCCTTCGTCGGGTCAAGACCAGCCGCCCGAAACAGGTCGTCGTTGTAGAAGAGGAGCATCGTCTGCACGTCGGTCGGCAGGCCGTAGTACTTGCCATCGAACTTCAGGAGGCGGGTCGAAGCGGGCGAGAATGTGCTCTCGATGTCGGCCGAGGTCATGACGTCGTCGGGGACCGGGGCGAGCTCGCCGCGCTTCTGATACTCGGCGAGGATGTTGGCCGGGAGCTGGAAGACGCACGGGCCGTTGTTGGCTTCGAGTGCGGCGCCGAGCTTCGTGAAGTAGTCGCCATACGGGATGGATTCGAAGCTGTTCTCGACCCCGGTGACTTCCTTGTACGAGGCGATGAAGCCCTTGACGAGCGCCGCTCGAGCGTCGCTCTGATGCTGCCAGTGGGTGACCGGCACCAGTGCGATGTTCGGAGGCGAGGCCTGCTCTGTGGCCGCCGCCTGAGATGGCGGGGCGCTTTGCGTTGCGGCAGAGCTCTGCGTCGCAGCCGAGCTCGGGGTTGCGGCAGAGGACGATCCCGTCGGCTCGGAACTCGACGCGATCGATCCCGACGGGGTCGAGGCACCTCCGCAGGCTCCGACCAGCAGCGACACCACGGCGACCGTCGTGACTACGCGCGCGCGAATTCGCAGCATCGGCTCTCTCCTCACAAGATGTTCACCATTACAGAACATCATCGGTGACTGAATCTACGCCGACGATGACCTGACGTCAATCTTCGGGACGAAGCCCAAGGCACCGCTGAGGTCGAGCGCTTCTTCTTCGAGGACTGCCGTCAGTTCGCGCAGCCGTCCCTCCGTCAGGCGGGTGCCGGGACCGATCAGGGCAATGGTGCCGACGACGTCGCCCGAATCGTCGCGAAATGGCACGGCCACGCTCGCCCAGATGGAGCCGGGCCCGTTCTGCGCGGTCGCGTGGCCCGCCCGACGGACTCGCTCCAGCCGCGCGATGACGTCGGCATCGTTCGCGCCTCGCGGCCGACCTTGGGCGTACCGCCGCCGCCGCCGGGGTGAGGCGAAGGCGACGAGGACCTCACCGGCGGCGTTCGCCTCCAATCCAATGCGCCGACCCGGCGCGAGATCCATCGGGACCGATCGCCGGCTATCTACCATTTCCAGGCACAGGACCGACTCGCCGTCGAGGATGCCGACGAACGAAGTCTCCCCGGCGAGGTCCGTCAGCGCCTCGAGATGCGGGCGCGCCGTCTCACCCAGGCTCGACCGAGTCCTGACGTATTCGCCCAGCTCGAGCAGGCGCCAGCCCAGCCCGTAGCGATTGTCACCGTCGCGTCGGATCAGGCCGCGCGTCTCAAGCGTGGTGACGAGGTTGTAGGTCGCGGTCTTGGAGAAGCCGGTCGCGGCGGCAAGGTCGGTAACGCCCAACGGCTCGGCGGCCTCGACGAGCGCGTCGAGCAGGTCGATGGCGCGGACCAGCGACTTTACCGGGCGGAGCCGTCGGCCCTCGCCGTCCTGAAGCGCCAGCGTCTCGATGGCCATCCTCCCCGCGTTCGATCCGGCCGACATCAAGCCAGTCCTCATGCGACACGTCGGTTGCGGCGAGATGTAGATCTCGTCGCGATGACACTGTATCGCTCGGCTCCCGGACCGCTGCTCGGTGTCCGGGAGCACGGGCGTCCGTCAGTCGGCACCCATGACGAGGCCTTCGATGTCGTGCTTCTGGGTCACCGGCACGAGCTCGTCCACGACGCGGCAGACGAGCCGGCGGCGGATGGACTCAGGCAGGCCGGCATGGAACGCGGGTGTCACCATCATGTCGTGGAGCTCGGCATGGCCTGCCCCGGGCGCATCCACTCCGAGGACGAGGACCGGCCGGCCGATGGGCGAAGGATGCGCCGTCCCGCGATGGATGGTCAGCGCCGATCGGCACGAGATGTCGCCCATCTGCGGGTACTTCCGGGTGCCGCGCTCGGCGTATCCCGGCCAGATCTCCCGCGGGGGGAACATCTCGTGATCCCAGTCGCGGCCGTCGTCGTACTGCGTCCCCGGCGCGATCTCGAATGGTCCCATGTCCTGGGTCACGTCCACGCCGGTCAGGTTGAAGGCGAGCGACGTGATCCGACGGTCGTGCCAGGTGTCGCGCGGCGACGGGAAGTCACGGTGCCAGGGCTGGTTGCGGGCTCCCTCGAACGGGGTATCGAAGCCGAGCTCGACGATCTCGAACTCTGGCCCCAGGACCGCTTCCGACATCGCGGACACCCACGGGTGCGTGACGAGGTCCACGAATCCGCTGATCGCCTCCGGGTGGACCTCGACGTACCAGCGCCGGGGGCCGCGGCCGATCGCGCCGCCGGGCCGCTGGATCGCGGACCAGAACGAGTCCATCATGTCCCGCCGGAGTCGTTCCACCCACTCCCTGCTGAACGCGCCCTGGAGACCGACGATCCCGTCACGCTGCAGCGTGGCGACATCGCTTTCGATCCTGGGGGTCGTCGTCGCTTCGGTGTCGATCGTCACGCCTCCTTGCGGCGGGTCCCCGTCAAGCTATGGGACGGGCTGCGGGTCATCGTTCGGGCCGGATACGGTCGCTTTGCCGCCCTTTATGGTCAGCGGATCGATCCAGACCGAGCGCTTGCCGAAATTGCCATAGCCGATCGAATCGTCGTCCCATGCGTGGTAGGTCATCCACAGATCCCCGTCCGCGTCCTCGACGATGGACTGGTGACCCGGGCCCCGGGCCTGGGTCCCGTCTACTTCGTCGAACGCCCGGAGGATCGGGTTCTCGGGCGCGTCGACGTAGGGACCGGTGACCTTGCTGGACGTCGCGTAGCCGACTGCGTAGAACGCCGTGTCGTACCCGTTGGCCGAATAGAACAGGTAGTAGGTGCCGTCGCGCTCGATGAGCGTCGGCGCCTCGATCAGGGCGCCCTCCCACGACTCGTCGTTCACGACCCCGAGGTCCGTGACCGGGCCAGTCAGCTTCAGACCATCTGTGCTGAGCTTCTGCATGAAGAAGCGAGTCGGCAGGCCACAGCAGTTCCCGTCGTTCTTCCAGATCAGCCAGGCCGTGCCGTCGCGGTCCGTGAACGTCGTGGCGTCGATCGAGCCGCCGAGGTCCGCCTGGCACACGAGCGGCTTCTGCGAGTCGTCGATGAACGGACCTTCGGGGTCCGAGCCGACGGCGCGCGTGACGCACTGGCTGCCGGCGCCATCGGGACGCTTGATCTCACCGTCGTGGGCGGTGTAGTAGAGCACGTAGCCGGCCGACGTCTTGCGGACCTCCGGTGCCCACGTATCGCCCGAGGACCAGACCGGGAGCTTCGGAAGCGGATCGTCCAACATCTTCCAGTGCACCAGGTCGTCCGATCGGGCGAGTTGGAGGTTCTGGGCGGTGTCTGTCGTGGCGTAGGCGTAGTACCGCCCGTCGGCGGCCAGGACGAAGGGGTCCGGAAAGTCCGCGTCGATCACGGGATTGCGGAACATGCCCGGCGCGAGGGACGCTTCCGCCGATGCGGCCGCGCTCGGGGATGCGGACGCGCTCGGGGATGCGGCCGCGCCCGGGGTGGAGGTCGGGACGGATGCCGAGGTGCCCGCCCCAAGGCTCGCGCCGGGCGAAGCCGAATTGGCAGACGATCCACAACCCAGGCACAGGACGAGGACCAGGCTGAGCGCGCCGACGCGTCGGATGGCGCTCACCGAACCGCTCGCGAAGGTCAACCCTTGACCCCCGCGGAAGCCACGCTCTGGATCACGAAGCGTTGTGCGATGACATAGAAGATGAGCACCGGGACAGCCGCCACGACGGTGCCGGCCATCAGGAGTCCGTACTCGGCACTGTACTGGCCCTGGAAGTTCACCAGACCGGCCTGGAGCGTGCAGGCGCTGGAGTCGAACGTGCAGTTCACCAGCGGCCACAGGTAATCGTTCCAGATGGCCAGGAAGGTGATGACCCCCAGGGTGGCCAGGGCCGGCGCGGCAAGGGGCAGGACCACGGACCGGAACGTCCGGAACCGGCTGGCGCCGTCGACGTAGGCCGCCTCCTCGATCTCGACCGGGATGCCCTGGAAGAACTGGCGCATGAAGAAGACGCCGAACACCGCGGCCAGGTGCGGCAGCATGTAGGCCGGGATGCTGGCGAGGCCGAGCTCCGGCACGACGTTGCCGATCTGCAGGATGATGAGGAACTGGGGCACCAGGAACATCACGCTCGGCAGCAACAGGGTGGCGATGAGCAGGCCGAAGATGATCCGCTTGCCCGGAAAGTCCATCCGCGCGAACGCATAACCGGACATGGACGTGAGGATGATGACCAACGCCGTCCCGATCGAGGCCGTCAGGAGGCTGGTCACGAACCAGCTGACGACCGGGAAGTCGGAGCCGAAGATCGTCTCGAAGTTCGCCAGGCTTGGCTCCGAGGGCACCCATCCCGTGTCCGTGAAGACGGCGGCCCCGGCTTTCAGTGACGTGGAGACCATCCACACCAGGGGGACGACGAAGAACAGGGCCAGGACGATCAGAACGACGTACACAAGCAGCTGGCCGGGCGTCAGGCGCCAGCGCCTGCGCGCGACCACCGTGCGCGGGCGCGGAGCGGCGAGATCGAGTTCCCCGGCCATGCCTAGGACTCGTCCGATCGGAAGACGCGGAAGTTGATGATGCTGACGACGACCATCATCGACGCCACGATCAGGCCCATCGCGGCGGCCTGCCCGAGCTGGAACTGACCGCCGTTCGTGAAGCCGGTCTCGTACATGTAGAGCAGACCCGTCCGCGTCTCGTTGAGGGGTCCGCCGCCGGTCATGATCTGGGCCTGGCCGACCATGTTGAATGAGGCGATGACCTGGAGAGTGATGACCAAGAGCAGGATCGGGCGAAGGCTGGGGACCGTTACGGAGCGGAACTGTTGCCACTTGTTGGCCCCGTCGATCGCCGAGGCCTCATAGAGGTCCGTGGGGATCGCCTGCAGGCCGGCGAGCAGGATGATCGTGTTGAAACCGACCGTCCACCAGAGTGTCGCCAGGTTGATCGAGAACCATGCGAGCGGATTCGTCGTGAGCCAGCTCACGCCTTCCACCCCGAAGTTCGCGAGCAGCAGGGTCAGCAGGCCTGACTGGCTGTTCAGCAGCCACCACCAGAGCAGCCCGACGACGCCGATCCCAAGCGTCCAGGGCGCGAAGAAGATGGCGCGAAACAGGTTCCGTCCCGGGTACTTGCCGTTGACGATCACGGCCAGGCCAAGCCCGGCGATGACCAGCAAGGGCGTGCTCATCAGCACGAACAGGACCGTGTTCCAGACGCCGTTCCAGAAGATCCCGAAGTGGTAGTCGGACGGGTCGGCGAGGTTCTGGAAGTTCTTGAGGCCGATGAACTGCGCGTCGCCGCCGAACGTGTAGTCGGTCAGCGCGATATACAGGTTGTAGAGGAACGGGAGCGCGACCATGAACAGGAAGAGCAGGAAGTGGGGCAGGACGAAGAGGTAGCCCGCATACCACTTCTCGCCGATCCGGCGGAACGATCGAGCGGGCGCGGTCCCGGCGACGGGGGGCGGCGCTGCTGCGGCCGTCATGGTTACCCTCCCAACGAACGGCGCGACCGGCCACGATGAGAC